>JAAYDB010000158.1 GCA_012729475.1 Bacteroidota bacterium | reverse complement strand
TCCGCAAAAGCGGAATGCTCTACCAACTGAGCTACTGAATCATTTTTTCACTATTTAAAAGAACTCTGCCAGGACCCTTCCGCGAAAGCGGAATGCTCTACCAACTGAGCTACTGAATCATTTTTTCACTATTTAAAAGAACTCGTCAGGACCCTTCCGCAAATGCGGAATGCTCTACTAACTGAGCTACTGAATCGTTTTTTCACTATTTAAAAGAACTCGTCAGGACCCTTCCGCGAAAGCGGAATGCTCTACTAACTGAGCTACTGAATCATTTTTCACTATTTAAAAGAACTCTGCCAGGACCCTTCCGCGAAAGCGGAATGCTCTACCAACTGAGCTACTGAATCATTTTTCACTATTTAAAAGAACTCTGTCAGGACCCTTCCGCGAAAGCGGAATGCTCTACCAACTGAGCTACTGAATCATTTTTTCACTATTTAAAAGAACTCTGTCAGGACCCTTCCGCGAAAGCGGAATGCTCTACCAACTGAGCTACTGAATCATTTTTTTTGTTTTGCGGTTGCAAATGTATGACATTTTTTTTAAAGTTAACAAGCTAATAAAGCTTTTTTCAAATGTTATGTACAAGATAAATATTTTTTTGAAAAGGAAAACTTATATTTACCGGTTCTGATAGAATAAATTTAATATAAAACAAAGATGAAGCAACTTTTTAAGGATAAAGTTGTAATTGTAACTGGTGCATCTTCGGGTATAGGAGAAGCCACGGCACGTCAGTTTGCTATTAATGGGAGTAAAGTGATGCTTGCAGCGCGATCTGAGGAGAAATTATCAGAAATCGTTAAAGAATTACGGTCACATGGCTTTGAAGCCAGCTATGTTAAAACTGATGTTAGTATTGAATCTGACTGTAAAAATCTTGTTGAAAGAACCGTTGAGAGATATGGTACTGTAAATATCCTGGTTAATAATGCGGGTATATCAATGAGAGCGCGATTTGATGAGGTTAATCTGGAAGTACTTCATCGTTTGATGAATGTTAATTTCTGGGGGACTGTTTATTGTACTAAATATGCATTACCTTATCTGGTAGCGTCAAAGGGTAATCTTATAGGAGTCTCTTCTATTGCCGGTTTTCATGGTCTGCCCGGAAGAACAGGCTATTCAGCATCTAAGTTTGCTATCCATGGTTTTCTTGAAACAATACGTATTGAAAACCTTAAAAAGGGTTTACAAGTTATGATAATTGCACCGGGTTTCACTTCAACAGAGATCCGAAAGCATGCATTGGTTGCAGATGGATCGGAACAAGGTATGTCACCCCGTAGAGAAAATAACCATTCTTCACCTGAATTTGTTGCAAAATGGATACTTAAAGGAATCAGGAAAAACAAAAGAAATAAAATCCTGACATGGGAAGGAAGATTTACAGCTCTCTTCCAGCGGATATTACCCAGATTTGTTGATTGGGGGTATTATATCGCAATGGCTAAAGAGCCGGATTCTCCTGTGAAGTGATCACATTTTGATTATCAATATTTTATAAAAAAAACGGATCAAAGGTCCGTTTTTTTTGTTATGAAAAATCATCTGGTACGTCATAGTAATGAACGAATCGAATTGAATAAATACAAATTATTATGAAAAAACTGGTGTTAATATTTGTTATGCTTGTTTTCGCAATGTCTCTGAATGCTCAAAAATCAATTGATGCTTTATTTGACAGGTATGCAGGCAATGATGACTTTGTCACAATAACTGTAAGCTCAAATGTATTCAAACTGACGAAATTAATTAATGACTGTGACAATGAAAATGACTTTTTTCCTCCGGAAATTACGAGGATCAGAATAATAGTGCAGGAAAAAAAGACCAATGATATCAGAAATTTCATCAGAATGGTAGAGAAAGAAATTGATCGTAAAGACTATGAAGAATTCATGAGAATAAAGAAATATGATCAGGATTTGGTCTTATTCGCCCGTTCAAAGGGGAGAAATTACAAAGAACTTCTTCTTATCGGAGGAGGTGAAAAAAATATGCTAATACAAATAAATGGTAATATGACATATAAAGATGCCCGAAAATTCGCTGAAAAAATCCGGAATAACTGTGATAATACTGATCTGGATATAGCATGGAACTGAAATTTAATCTTCTTACCTTTACTACTATGTTCTAACATCTTTATGATGATCTGATGGACCGGAGTGCATTTAATGACTTAATACTTAAATACAGCAGACAACTTTTCATTATTGCCTTTGGTATCCTTAAGAATAAACAGGAGGCAGAAGACGTAGTTCAGGAAGTCTTCATGAAAATGTGGATAATGGAAGTGAGGCTTAATGAATATAACAGAAAAGACGCATTGGCAGCAACTATGACCCGTAATGAATGTATTGACAGATTGAGAAAATGGAAAAAAATAAGAAGTGATACAGAAGATTTTAAAGCCGGAATGTCCGATCCTTCACCGACACCCTTTTATCAACTTGTTAATTACGAAAATTCAAAAATACTGAGACTCATAATAGCCAGATTGCCTGAACAATACAGAGAAGTAGTTGAAATGAAAGACATTAGGGGACTGTCTTATGAAGAAATATCGAAGATCAATGGTATAAATATCAGTAACCTCAGGGTTCTTTTATCCAGAGGAAGAAAGATTATAAAGGAAGAATATTTAAAATACAATAATGAGAGAAGACAAATTAAAAATACTGCTGGAAAAATTCTATAATGGCGACACAGGACCAGAGGAAGAAACTGAACTTAAGAATTATTTTTCAGGTAAATCTGTTCTTCCTGGTTATGAAACAGACCAGGAAGTGTTTTCAGGACTGTCTGGTCTTGATTATGTTCCGGAACCCTCAGAAGACCTCAATGAACGGATTAATAAATACATTGATGATAGTATTGCAGAGCGCAGGCGTTTAATTAATTTCCGGAAGGCATTCGTTTCAGTATCCGGAATTGCAGCAGCAGTTTTATTATTTATCGGATCATATTTCTTGTTTATACATGAAAAAATGCCAAAAGATTCCTTTTCAGATCCTGAAATAGCTTATACTGAAACTATGAAGTTATTAAATGACATATCCCTTAAGCTTAACAAAGGGACAGAATCCCTGAAAGCAATCCGAAAATTTGAAGATGCAACTCTGGTAAGTAAACGATCTCTGGAAAAATCAACAGAAATTTTATCAGAAACCATAAAACAAATAGAGCCTGTAATTCAATTGTCAGATTTACAATATGATGACAAAAGTGATAATATTTAATTTGACTACTAAAAAATAAACATATGAAAAAACTTATATTGGCATTTGCTGTATTTTTTATGTGTACGTTGGCATTCGGACAGTCTTATCCCGTTGATGCCCTGTTTGATAAATATTCAGAGAGGGAGGGATTTACTTCAGTATATATTTCTGGTAAAATGTTAGGCTTGCTTGCCGGACTGGAAGGGTCCACGGACAATAAGAACAGTGTTCTGACTAGTCTTAAATCAATAAGAATTCTTTCTCAGGATTCATTGTCAACAGATATGGAAATAAATTTCTATGATGAATTGAAGAGAGAACTTGATTTATCAATTTATGAGGAACTGATGGTTGTCAGGGAAGGAAGGGAGGTCACAAAATTTCTGGTGCGTCAGAAAGGAGAAAATGTCTCTGAGCTTCTGTTGATTTCAGGAAGCCCGGGAGGAAATTCGTTGATTTCAATAAGAGGAAATATTAACCTGAAGGAATTATCAGAAATGTCTAAAACACTTGGAATAGAAGAACTTGAACAACTTGAAACGGACGATTGAAATGTTTTCTTAAAGTAACTCAGATAGTATCTTTTCATGATATATCGAAGTATTCATTTTTATTCTATTATTCTTTATCTTCATGCCTGAATGATTTTGATCACTATTTTTTAATTAGTTGACAAAGTGACAACTCATAAAATTAATTCAGGATACAGGGCGCTTTTACAGTCTGCGAAGAATACAGTTGCAGCATCGGATATTCCTAAGATAAGGAAGGCCCTTGATCTGGCCATAAAAACATGTGGAGAAAGCGAAACCATTACCGGTGAACCAAAAATTCTTCATGCTTTGTCTGTTGCACGTATCGTTGCAGGGGAGATGGGGCTGGGAATTACTTCAATTATAACTGCCCTTTTACATGATTCTTATGATTATCTGACTGTCAATGAACGGGATATTGAGAAGAAATTTGGGAGCAAAGTTGTAGAGATACTGAAAGGTTTTTCAAGAATATCTTCTATTGATTCAATGCAATCTTCTTATCAGGCCGAGAATTTCAGGAAGCTATTGTTAAGTCTTGCTGACGATGTAAGGGTTATTCTGATCAAGCTGGTAGAACGATTGGAATATATGAGAAATCTGGATAATGCTCCTGAAAAAGAAAAGATACCCCTGTCTTCGGAGACCTATTTTCTTTATGCCCCGCTTGCTCACCGCCTTGGTTTTTATAATATTAAGTCGGAACTCGAAGATCTTGCTGTAAAGTATCTTGAACCTGAACAATACAGATATGTTGAAGAAAGGTTAAAACAGACAACTGCTTCAAGGAATAAACTTATAAGGGATTTTTCCAGACCATTACAGGAGAAACTTATAAAGCAGGGGTTTAGGTTTACTATTAAAAGTCGCACTAAATCAATACATTCCATAATGCAAAAAATGAAGCAGCAGGGTATTGATTTTGATGAAGTGTATGACATTTTTGCTATCAGGATCATTATAGACAGTGAAAAAGGTAATGATAAGTCAGATTGTTGGAGGGTCTATTCTGTTGTGACTGATTTATACCAGCCAAATCCAAGCAGATTACGCGACTGGATTTCTGTACCCAAATCAAACGGATATGAATCTCTTCATACAACCGTAGTCGGTCCCAGAGGAAAATGGGTAGAGGTTCAGATCCGTTCCAGGAGAATGGATGAAGTAGCAGAAAAAGGGCTGGCTGCTCATTTCAGGTACAAGGGAGTGAAAGGAGAAGGTGGTCTTGAGATGTGGTTGACACGGATGAGAGAAATACTTGAATCTTCAGATAAAGAAGACAGGGATTTTCTTGACCAGGTCCGGTCTGGATTGTATACTGATGAAGTATTCGTCTTTACACCCAAGGGAGATCTTCGGCAATTACCAGCCGGGGCTACTGTTCTGGATTTCGCTTTTGATATACATACTGATATAGGATCTTCATGTGTCGCAGGAAAAGTAAATGGAAAAAATGTTACTATTAAACATGTACTTCAAAATGGCGACCATGTTGATATTATCAGATCAAAGAATCAGAAGCCAAAACAGGACTGGCTTTCGTTTGTTGTAACAAACAAGGCTAAAACAAAGATCAAGCTGGCCCTGAATGAGGAAAAAGCCAAAGCTGCTTCTGATGGTAAAGAGATACTTATGCGGCGTCTTAAAAACTGGAAAATACCATATGGCGATTCAGTAATCCAAAAACTTATCAATCACTACGGTTTTAAGACAGCTCAGGACCTTTATTATATGATTGATACCGGTAAGATAGAGCTACTTGAAATCAAGGAAATTCTTCAGGAGCCAGACTCATCTGTTTCACGTACAGTTCAAAGTCCTGTACCGGAAAAAGAAATCAAAGCGACAATTAGTTCCCAATTCACAGATTATCTTTTAATTGAAGATAAAGTAGAGGGACTTGATTATCGTCTGGCAAAATGTTGTAATCCGGTTTTTGGTGATTCAATTTTCGGATTTATTACTATTTCCGAAGGAATAAAAATTCATAGGACAGGATGTCCCAATGCTCATAATCTTATGTCGAAATATCCCTACAGGGTTATAGCTGCAAGATGGTCTGAAGCAAAAACCGGAACATCCTTTATTACTTCAATCAAAATATCGGGAGTTGAACAAGTTGGTATCGTAAACAGGATATCTGAAGTGATCTCTGATTTTACTATTACTGTAAGAAATTTCAGTTATAGTATGGAGAATAGCATGTTTGAAGGAACCATTAGTTTGTTGGTACCCAATAATGACGTCCTTTATGCCTTTATGAAAAAGATTCAATCTATAAAGGGAGTCCTGAAAGTTGTACGTCAAAATAACTGACTTGAACTTTTATTCCTGCATTATTTTATTTTTCAGTATCTTTTATCGGATATAACCGGTAGTTTTCCCATTTTTTCAACTATCATAGAAGGATATCCGAACTCTTCAACCACTTTTCCCTGTATAAGATAACTTCCTGCACCTTTAAAAGGATAGTCTTTCAGTGATTGAGAAAAATGTGTTGTATCAAAATAATCTCCATCTGGATCGATAAAACACCCGAAATTCATCCATTCTTTCTTCACAGTCTTTACGTATTTAATAGTAATCAGATATCCTATCATTCTCACAGACTTATTTTTATATTTTATCATCTCACGTGCTCTTACATCACCCCGGTAAGATGTTTTAAGCATATTGAACCATGACAATGACACAGGGAATCCCAGCAGTTCGATCTCATCATAGGCATCATCGAGTTTATCGTGTTTTAATTCCGGCAGGCTGAAATGTCTGGAAGGAGGGGAGAACAGAGGTTTTATCAGCATAGGTTTATGTTTGTTTATGATCATATGAGCTTCCCATAGCAGTACGGCTTTTCTTTTTCCTGTGAATCTGAATGCCCCGGTTCTGATTAATAAAATGATCTGTTCCAGTCCGGGATTAATTCTTGCAATAAAATCGTTCATATCTGAAAAATAACCTTCATTTGTCCGGTTTACCTCAATATTTTCTGCGACGGAGCTATCCAGGTTCTGTATATGAATGAAGCCAAGGTAAATAGATGTTCCGGATATTGTGGTTTTGTAATTACTTTTGTTAACGCATGGCAATTCTATTATAGCTCCATATCTTCTGGCTTCATGCACATATACCCAGGTTTTGTAGAATCCTCCAAAGTTATTGATTACGGCTACCATGAATTCGAGTGGGAAATGAGCTTTAAGGAAAAGGCTCTGATAGCTTTCAACCGCATAGGATGCAGAATGGGCTTTTGAAAATGAATATCCTGCAAAGGACTCTATTTGTCTCCATACTTCTTTGGTCAGATCTTCATTATAGCCTTTTGCCCTGCAGTTTGAGAAAAATTTATCAATAATACGCTTCATTTCTTCCTTTGAACGATACTTCCCGCTCATTGCCCGTCGGAGAGTGTCGGCATCTGCAAGGTCGAGTCCTGCAAAATGATGACAGACTTTCAGTACATCTTCCTGGTATACCATAACTCCGTATGTTTCTTCAAGTTGTTCCTTCAATACCGGATGCAGATATTTGAATTTATCCGGATTATGGAACCTGTGGATATATTCCCGCATCATCCCGGAACGTGCAACACCTGGTCGTATTATTGAACTGGCAGCAACAAGTGTTGTGTAATTACTGCATCTTAGTTTCTGTAAAAGACCCTTCATTGAAGGACTCTCAATATAGAAACATCCTTTAGTTTCGCCATTTTTAAGGTAATCCTTTATTATAGGGTCATTTTTAAATTTTTGTATTGCATGTACGTCTATATCAACCGATCTGTTTTTCAGAATTATTTCGGCACTCTCCTGTATGTGTCCGATACCTCTCTGGCTTAGTATGTCCAGTTTCTCAAAACCTATTTCCTCTGCAGTATACATATCCCATTGTGTTGTAGGAAAGCCTTTTGGTGGCATGTCAAGGGCTGTATATGATGATAACGGTTCTTCCGAAACGAGAATTCCTCCTGCGTGAATGCTCCGTGTATTAGGGAAATCGGCAATACGAAGACCTGTTGAAAAAATGATGTCAGTTATTTCATTTCGATTTACTTCATTTGAGGGATTCTCAATGATAGCATCTATTTCCTCTTTTGGTAATCCGTGTACTTTCCCCAGTTCACGTATAATAGATTTTCCTTTGAATGTGTTTATTGTTCCAAGAAGAGCTGTATGCCGGTAGCCGTATCTCTTAAAAATATAATCTATAACTTCATCTCTTTCTTTCCAGGAATAATCAATGTCGAAATCGGGCGGAGAGCTTCTTTTCGGATTGATGAATCTTTCAAAGTAAAGGTTTAGATCAATTGGGTCAACATTTGTGATTTTCAGGCAATAAGCAACTATGGAATTTGCGCCACTTCCTCTTCCTACATGGTAGAATCCCCGTGCCATTGAATAGCGTATAATATCCCATGTTATAAGGAAATAAGCAGAAAATCCCAGTTTGTCGATTATTTCCAGTTCATGTTTTATTCTTTCTTTTGCTTCGGGGTTATTTCTGCCATATCTGTAAATCATACCATCCCATGCGAGCTTCTCAAGAAGAAGTTTATCGTCATACCTGCTGGCAGAAAATACCTTTTTATTCTTCTGGTTCTCTTTGTCGAATGAAAGACAGCAATCATTAAGTAAAGTATCACTGTTTCTTACAATACCAGGATGTTCTGAAAAACATTTTCTGATATATCCGCTGCTATTGAAAAACTCGTCTTCTTCTGCACAATGAAAAGGTTTTAAATGGCTGAGGAGGATATTATTATCAATGGCCCTCAGGTTTTTATGAATAAAAATATCTTCTTTGTCTGCAAATGTTACCGGGTGAAGAATTACCATGTTGTTTTTTTCGGACACAGAACAGGATATCAGTTTTCCAGCTTCATGTGTTCTGATACCTATTCGTTCATTATCATATAATCTTCGTCCGGGTTGTTTTTGAAGCGGGTAAATTGTATATACATTTAAAAAACGGGGGGCAGGGAAAGGGAGAGATGCTTTTTTAAAATTATATTCTGAAAGAAATTCATTAAGCTCTCTGAAGCCATTATTATCACGGGCTATTCCTATGTATAGCAATTCGTTATTGTTCCTGAATTCAATTCCTGCTATAGCAGATAAATCATATTTTTTACATTCAGTAACAAATTCGGGAATAGCGGTTGTATTATTTATATCAGTCAGTGCAATAGATGTAGCTCCCGTCTCCGATGCTCTCTTTACCAGTTCTTCCGGGGACATTATTCCATAGCGCAGACTGTAATATGAATGGCAGTTTAAATACACAGTGTTTTATATTGCATACTTATAAAGTCTGTCTTCAATCATTTGCTGTTCTCTGGCAGTATTTTCAAGTTGTTTAAGGACTTTTTTTTCTCTTTCTGCACTGGTCATTACTCCGGCAGCTCTTAATACGGCATTCTGTCCGAAACGCCTTCTCATATTGTCAATTGCCATATAAAGACTGACCTTTTCAGGAGTATCATCAAATATGTCCAGCTGCTGGACGCCTCTTACCAGACAACTGAATCTGACACCTATAAGTCTTATCCGCATACGCCTTTGATACAAGCGATTGAAAAGTTCTTTTGAGACTTCAATAAGCACATGATCAAAAGCAGTATATGGTATTCTTTTCTGTATTGTGTGAGTGTCAAAATTTGAATATCTTATTTTTACTGTTACACAGGACGTCAGCTTCTCCTGTTCCCGTAGTTCGTAGGCGTTTTTTTCTACCATGCTTATTAAAAGCTGTTTTAGCATTTCCGTATCAGTCGTGTCCTTTTCCAATGTATGTTCCGTGCTTATTGATTTTTGTTGCGAATAACCTATCACTGGTGTTGTATCTATACCATTGGCTCTTTTCCATATCTCAATACCGTTTTTCCCCATAAGCCTTTCAAGCAATTCTGCAGGAATACTGCGAAGGGTATATATGGTTGAGATCCCCATTGAACGTAGTATATGATAAGTTTTTGTGCCTATCATGGGTATTTTATTGATTGAGAGAGGATCAAGGAAACAGAGAACCTGTCTCTGGTTAACCCTGATCTCTCCATTGGGCTTTGCTTCTCCTGTTGCAATCTTTGAGACAGTCTTGTTTATTGAAAGTCCTGCGGAAACAGGTAATCCTGTTTCTTTTATTATATACCGGCGTAATTCATGTGACCATTTCATGCATCCGTAAAAACGATCCATTCCTGAGATATCAATATAATGTTCGTCAATGGATGATTTTTCGTAAAGAGGTGATCTTTCGGCAATTATGTCAGTGATGATATCTGAATAACCGGTGTATGCTTCCATATCTCCCCTTATTGTAATTGCTTCAGGACACATATTTTTTGCCATTTTCATTGGCATTCCGGAATTTACACCATATTTTCTGGCTTCATAACTGCAACTGGATACCACACCACGGTCAGACATTCCGCCTATTATTACCGGTTTTCCTACTAACCTGCTGTTCTTAAGCCTTTCTACAGATACAAAAAAAGTGTCCAGGTCGAGATGTAGAATCGATCGTTCTGTGTTACCTGCCGTGAACATCATAGAATTCAAAGTATTATAAATTTTCTTTAAATATTTTGGTTTTATGATATTTTTACCTATTTTTGATTAGAAAATAATCAAAAATATGATTACAATATAATCAATTTTGCCATGTATTTCACATCAAACATTAAATTTTTAAGAAAAAGAAAGGGCAGGACACAGGATGAAGTTGCTATTGCCCTTAACCTGAAGCGTTCGACTCTGAGTGGTTATGAAAATGGTGTAGCTCAACCTGGTATTGAGTCACTGATTTCATTTTCCAGGTTTTTTAATGTATCAATTGATACATTACTGAAAATAGATATTACAAAATTATCTGAAAGTCAAATTGGTGAACTTGAAAGGGGGTATGATGCCTATATAAAAGGCAGTAACCTGAGAGTGTTAACAACGACGGTTGGTTCCGATAATAATGAAAACATAGAACTTGTAAATGAAAAGGCAAAAGCCGGATATACGACCGGATATGCTGATCCGGAATATATTGAGGAGTTACCCAGGTTTCGCCTGCCTTTTCTTAGCGAAAAGCGTAAATACAGAACATTTCAGCTTAAAGGTGATTCAATGCTTCCAATACCCGATGGTTCATGGGTGACAGGAGAATTTGTCCAGGACTGGCATGATATAATAAGCGGTAAAGCTTACGTGGTTTTTACCATTAATGATGGTATAGTCTTTAAGGTCGTTGAAAACAATCTGATAACAGACGGGAAGCTGGTTCTTTATTCACTGAATCCTATTTATGAACCCTATGAAGTTCATATAAATGAAGTAAAAGAAATATGGAAATTCATTAATTATATAAGCAATGAGTTGCCAGATCCGGTTCTTCCTGAAAAACAACTCTTTAAAACTGTAGTTACAATAAAAAATGATCTGGAAAGAATAAAAGCCAGAATCGGAAGCGATATAACAGATATTGATGAAGAAAAATAATCTGACCGGTAGTCATTACTTGTTAAAAGACTATGTAATACCTACTGTTATATCTTCCGTAAATCAATATGATATATGACGTCAGGAGATTAAGAGTTACACAGATTGTATTTGGCTCCGAAAAAAATTATTCTTTCGTAAGTTCAATGATGAGTTGAATTATTCTTTCATTTTCTGATTCGGGAATCTTTCCGGTGTACAGTGCTCTCACAGTACGGTTTTTATCAACAATAACAACACTGTAACTGTCACCCGGCAATCCCCAGTTATTTTGTAGCGTTCCCTCATAATCAAATAATATTGTGGTATCGTATTTTTTTGCTTTGTTGCCCGCAATGAGACGGACCAGACTTTTGGGTTTCCATGTCGATTTTGTGTCTACAATGCCAAAACCTTTGAAATGATCACGATTTATTCTTTTATCAATATCTGTGGCTTTATTTATTGCATCATTAAATGAATCATTCAAATCAGACTCATCAGGATCCACATAGTTGATCTGCAATACTTTGCCGGCCCAGGAATCCATGGTAAATTCATTTTTGTCAGCATCCTGGAATTTCCATTCAGGAGCTTTCATTCCTACTTTTAATTTAGATGACTGGCCGTAGCTACATAAAATTGCAAGTAATGCAAAGGTGAGGGAGAACATCAGTTTTTTCATTGTAAATAATTTAAGATTTTTACTAAATGTTTTGTTAATTGTGTCATATGTAAAAAATTACGTTCATTATTTAATCATTCCTGGCTGAATAATAAGCATAAAAATTACAGAAGTGTTTATACAGGTTTTATCTATTAAGAGTTAAATATATATATTATTTCCAGATAAATAGTTTATTTTAAATTCCATTAAGAACAAGACTATCAATGATAATGTGAAGTTAGCTAATAATCATTAAGGAAATCATTGAAAGGCTTCAGGGCTTTTGAAGCCCTGATTATCAAATCAAAAAAATCCCTGTCCACAACTTCTTTGTCAGAGGCAATACGGGAGAGAAGAAAGCTTTTCATTTTAAGGAGTTCTATATTGGGATGATTGTTCCTGAATCCTCTTGGTGCTGATGATAGTCTTTCTCCTTCCAGGTCTCCGAATATCAGCCTTAATTCCTGATCATTGATTATTTTAATAAAATCGTTTCCTCTTTCATCAATCTTTTTTTTTATCGCAGTCAGCCAGGGCATGGGAGGGAGGTATGCTCCTCCGGCAATCATACTCTTATTGTCAGGTTCCAGATGTATATAGTATCCTGCAAAACGATTGGTATTTTTTTTACCTCCGCGGACTATATAAGCTCCGAAATTTGATTTGTAGATTGTTTTGTCATGTGAGAACCTTATATCTCTGTAAATACGAAAAATTGAGTTCTTTGCTTCCAGTCCTTTTAATATTGGATCAAATTTTACTATTTCATCAATTACCGCCTGAATAAAAGATTCAAATTCTTTTTTTGCTGCTTCATATTCTGCTTTATTACTAATAAACCATTCTCTCTGATTATGTTTTCCTAAAGTACTTAAGAAATCAAGTGTTGATTGATGGATACAATTCATGATATTATTTTTTATTTCTGCCTTCCGGAACTTTATTCGTCAACTCTTTTCCTTCATTGGTAAAATATAGTACCGGAATATTAGTGTTAACTAAAACTGTTAAAATACAAATCATTAAATTTACAATCTTAATTAATTAACTGATAGGTATAACCAACAATAATTTCAAATGAGCGAAAAATTTTCAATTAGTCCCTCCGGTGAAAAATTTCCTTTGCCAAAACAGGTAGATTACAAAGCAGAGTTTTCTTATCTCAAGAAGCGGGTTTCAGAAGAGAGAAAGAAGAACCGGGAAATTGTTGTAGTAATGGGAGTGGGGTTTGTGGGTGCTGTAATGGCAGCCATAGTGGCAGACACGGTTGACAAAGAAGGTAATCCTTCAAAATTTGTTATTGGAATGCAAAGGCCGAGTGTCAGAAGTTACTGGAAGATTCCATTACTCAACAGAGGTGTTTCTCCGGTGAAAGCCGAAGATCCGGAGGTTGATCCTATGATAGCCCGTTGTGTCAAAGAAAAGAAAACCCTAATAGCAACATATACTTATGATGTTCTTAAGTTAGCAGATGTTGTTGTTGTTGATGTACAATGTGATTATATAAAGGAAGATCTTGGTAATGTTCGGTCCGGACAGACTGATATGGCTGCTCTGGAAGCTTCGCTTCAAATTATTGCAGAACATATTCCTTCTGAAGCTCTTGTACTGATTGAAACTACTGTAGCTCCGGGGACAACTGAACAGGTTGCATATCCTATAATGAAAAAAGTATTCAGAAGACGTGGTATTGACTCAGATCCTTTATTGGCTCACAGTTATGAGAGAGTTATGCCGGGCCGTAATTATGTTGCCAGTATAAGGGATTTCTGGAGAGTATGTAGTGGAATTAACGAAAAAGCACGCACAAAAGTTGAGAAGTTTCTGACAGAGGTGCTTAATACTGAAAAATATCCGCTTACTGTTATGGAAAGGCCCATAGAATCTGAGACTGCGAAAATAATTGAGAACAGTTACCGCGCCACTATTCTTGCTTTTCTTGATGAGTGGAGCCTTTTTGCCGAAAGGAATGGTGTTGATCTCATAAAAGTGATCAAAGCCATTAAAATGCGGCCTACACATAATAATATGATTTTCCCCGGTCCTGGAATAGGTGGATATTGTCTTCCCAAAGACGGAGGACTAGGTTTGTGGGCATATAAACATATTCTTGGTTTTGAGGATGATATCTTCAGGATCACACCTCTGGCAATTGATATAAATGACACAAGAGGTCTGCATGTGGGCCAGCTTACACGTGATGCTTTACGTAATATGGGACAACCCATTGCCGGAGCAGAAATTTTAATACTTGGTGCAGCCTACAGAGAAGATGTAGGAGATACACGTTACAGTGGATCGGAGATAGTTATAAGAAAACTAGCTGAAATGGGGGCTGAAATACGAGTACATGATCCCTATGTTGAACATTGGTGGGAATTTGAACAACAGGATACTTTTCCTGCTGCTGGTGAGAGTAAGGCCAGGTTTTTCCGTAACCAGGAGAAATTGAAGGAAATAAGTGTGCAGAATGACATGAACAAAGCTTTGAAAGATACAGATGCAGTTATCCTGGCAGTACCTCATAAAGCTTATCTGGATCTTGATCCTGATAAGATTGTCAGGACAATAGGAAAACCTGCAGCAATTATTGATTGTTTTGGAATTTTAACAGATGATAAAATAAAACGATATTTCGAGCTCGGCTGTGAGGTTAAAGGATTGGGCCGTGGACATATTCAAAGAATAAAGGACGAAATAAGAAAAAAATAATTATTCTGAGTTGTTGAATATCCAGGATTTCCTCATTGAAGTTAATTAATACGGGCTTATCATTTTTCCTATAATTAATATTATGTAAAATAGAAATTATCTGTCTCATAATATCTTAATAAAAAGACTTCTATCCCATTCTTTACTGTTTGTTCAAAAAAAAGAGCCCTTCAAGTAAATGAAGGGCTTTATATAATTATAAACTGAAGTATCTCAAATAAAGCTTACAATTATTGTTCCAGTTCGTTTAGCCTGGTTCTTACTTCTTCGTATTTCTTATTGAGTTCAGGATCTTTCTGTCTGAATCTATAGTATAATTCCTGAAGACTTCTAAGAGTGAATACATCATCCGGTTTCAGTTCAAGAGCTCTCTCCATTATTGGAAGTGCTTTTGCATATACTTCATTTGCTTCTTCAACGGCTGCAGCATATTTGTTCACATCCATAATCTCATTTGCCTGTTCAAACATTTTTGCTGCCTTATTTATGTATGCCGCACCAAGACCATACTGTGTATCGTATACATTACCATCAAGTTCGACGGATTTAGCAAGCTCTTCTATTGCTTCATCATATCTTTCCTGGTTAAGAAACATTATCCCTGCAGCATAATATAGATTTTGATTATCAGGATCATTTTCCTTTGCAAGATTTATATATTTCTCTGCATTCTCATATTTGGCTGATTTGAGATAAAAGTTGATCATTTGGAGATTGATAGTTTTATCATCCGGAAATTTGGATGGCAGATCAGTGAGAATCTGTTCTGCTTTGTTGGTATCACCAAGCATAAGGTAGTTTTCGGATATCTGGATGTATGGTGTTACGCCCTGGTACTGCATTTCTGCACATGTTTCGAAGTATTTTATTGCTTCTTCATGTTTCCCTGCATTCATAGCAGCTAGTCCGGCATTATAATACATCCCTGTATCCAGTGCGCTTACATATTTGTCACTTTCGGTGATCTCTATCTGAGTGGCAAAAGATTCAAGGGCACCTGCGAAATCATTCTCTGCAAATAACTCGCTGCCACGATTATACATATCCAGTGCCAGGGAATTGTAGATCATACCCGTTATAATCCTGTTTTTCATTCTTCCTTTAGGGTCAAGCTCTATAGCTTTTTCATAAGCTTCATATGCTTCGACAAGAGGATCATCACAGAATTTCTTAAAATCCTGGTTTTCAGAACTAAAGACTGCCTGGCAGAATTGGCCAAGAGCAAGATAGGTATTAGGCCATTCTTTTGTTTTTTTATGTTCTAATGCTGCATCGAGTGCCTCTTTTGCTTTGTCAAGTTCACCCTGTTCAATGAAGCTAAGAGCAGCGGTCACTTTTCCTCTTTGTGCCCACGCTCCTGTTGAGATACTAATAACTGCTATAAGCAGAAATAACTTTTTCATAATTAAAAATTTTGGTTGTAAATGTACTTTAAAATAATTTGTCAAATTTATAACATTACTAATTAATCTTCAAATTCTTTGCCAAAATCCTTAGTCTTCGTTTGTGGTATTTTCAATTATCTCATTTTCTGTGGGTTCAATGTCTTCTTCCTCGTTTACAAGGACACATGCCACAGAGGCAATAATATCATTTCTCCTGAGATTTATCAGTTTTACTCCCTGTGTGGCTCTTCCCATAACTCTTAACGATGCAACAGAGCTTCGAAGGATATTTCCAAACTGGGTTATGATCATCAGGTCATGGTTATCTGTAACATCTTTGAGTGCTATAAGGGTTCCGGTTTTCTCAGTAATGTTAATTGTCTTCACTCCTTTTCCTCCTCTGTTTGTGATCCGGTATCCGTCTATATCCGATCGTTTCCCATATCCTTTTTCTGAAACAACCAGAACATCTTTTTCCTTGTTTTCAACAGTGATCATTCCGACAACATAATCATTCTGTTCATCAGCCAGTTTTATTCCGCGGACACCAGATGCAGTTCTGCCCATTGGTCTAACGGATTCTTCAGGAAAACGTATTGCTCTCCCGGATTTTACAGCAAGCATAATATGATGGTTGCCGTTAGTCATCCTGGCTTCCAATAGTTCATCTCCTTCTCTGACAGTTATGGCATTTACTCCATTGGCTCTGGGTCTGGAATAAGCTTCAAGCGAGGTTTTCTTTATTGTTCCTCTGGTTGTACAGAGTACTATAAAATTATTGTTAATGTAATCATCGTCATTCAGGTTTTTTACATTAATAAAGGCCTTGACGTTGTCATCCGGTTCAATATTTATGAGATTCTGCAATGCTCTTCCTTTGGATGTTCTGGAACCTTCGGGTATATTATACACTTTAAGCCAGTAACATTTTCCCTTACTGGTAAAAAACAGCATTGTATTATGCATTGTGGCAATATACAGGTATTCTATAAAATCTTCATCTCTCGTTGTCCCTCCTTTTGCACCTGTACCTCCTCTGTTTTGTCTTCTGAATTCTGTCAACGGGGTTCTTTTAATATATCCAAGATGAGACATAGTTATTACCATTTCATCGTCGGGATAAAAATCTTCCGGGTTGAATTCTTCAGCATTTGGTATTATAACAGTCCGTCTTTTATCACCATATTTTTGCTTAATTTCAAGGAGTTCATCTTTAATAATTTGCATCTGTAGTTCAATATCTTCCAGAATTTTCTTCAAATACTCTATGAGATTCATAATTTCCTGGTATTCAGCTCTTAGTTTCTCCTGCTCCAGTCCTGTGAGTTGTCTGAGTCTCATTTCAACAATTGCCCTAGACTGTATTTCAGAAAGGCCGAAACGATCGCTGAGTCTTGCCCTTGCCTCCTCGGTATTACCGGAAGATTTGATGATAGCTATAACCTCATCAATATTATCACTGGCAATTATCAGTCCTTCAAGTATATGGGCACGTTTTTCTGCCTGATCAAGTTCATATCTGGTTCTCCTGAGAATAACGTCATGCCTGTGTTTAACGAAATATGAAATTAACTCCTTTGTATTTAGTAATCTGGGACGTCCTTTTACAAGAGCTATATTGTTTATACTGAATGATGTCTGGAGTTGTGAATATTTGTACAGATTATTCAAAACAACATTTGCTGTGGCATCTTTCTTGAGAATTATAACTATTCTCATTCCCTTACGGTCAGATTCATCATTGATATAAGATATCCCTTCAAGTTTTTTTTCGTTGATAAGATCAGCTATTTTTCTTATCATTTCAGCTTTATTCACCATATAGGGGATCTCAGTGACAATAATACATTCTCTGCCCGAATGTGTCAGTTCAATTTCAGTTCTTGCTCTGATTACTATTCTTCCCTTTCCGGTTTCACAGGCATCTTTTATTCCCTGTTCACCGTATATAATACCACCGGTCGGAAAATCCGGACCTTTAATATACTCAAGTAACTCTTCGTTTGTAATATCATTGTTATCGATATAAGCTATGGTGGCATCAACTACTTCTGAAATATTGTGAGGTGCCATATTTGTAGCCATTCCAACGGCAATGCCGCTGGCTCCGTTTACCAGAAGGTTCGGTATCCTTGTGGGTAATACGACTGGCTCAGAAAGTGAATCGTCAAAATTAGGCTGGAAATCCACTGTCTCTTTATCAATATCTGCAAGTGTCTCTTCAGCTATTTTTCTCAATCTTGCCTCTGTATACCTCATAGCTGCAGGACTGTCTCCGTCGACTGATCCAAAGTTTCCCTGGCCATCAACCAGAGGATATCTCATTGACCACTCCTGGGCCATTCTTACCATAGCTTCGTAGACTGAGGAGTCACCGTGTGGATGATATTTACCAAGCACCTCTCCTACTATTCTGGCCGATTTCTTATGTGGCCGGTTTGACATTACACCTAAGTCTGACATTCCAAACAATACACGTCTGTGAACAGGCTTCAGCCCGTCTCTCACATCAGGTAAAGCCCTGGAAACAATGACTGACATCGAGTAATCAATGTAGGCAGACTTCATTTCCTCTTCGATATTTACCTGAAGCACCCTTTCTCTTTCTGACATAAATGATTAATTATAAATTAAGTATATGGAATTACTCCACTTATTATTTTGAATTACGAAAATAGTGATAATTTAACTAATTTTGGATTAATATTATAGGGAATTTTGAACACTCATTGTTCATAAATGGGCATGATAATTGCCACATTATAAATGTGCTTGAAGTACCTTTATACAAAAATAAAGCAGAATATTTGTCATAATGGTACTGACAGAATGGCGTAAAAATAAATTAAAGATTATTGAGGATAATAATATATGGATTCACAATTTTCACAGAGAGTAAAAGATATTCTAGGATATAGCAAAGAAGAAGCTATAAGGCTTGGCAACAGTCACATAAGCCCGGAGCATTTGTTCCTTGGTATACTGCGTGACGGAGAAGGGATTGCTGTTGAAACACTAATTAACCAGGGAATCGATTTGATGGTACTGAAAGGTTCACTGGAGAAGAGTATTAAAGTTGAAAATCCCGTGTCGGTTGCTGATAGTGAGGTCATTCCTCTTCTCAGAAGTACTGAAAGAATTCTTAAACTGGTATATCTTGAGGCAAAAGCCTTGAAAAGTCCGGTTATTGATTCAGAACATCTGCTTTTGGCAATACTTAAGGATGAAAACACATTGGTCACAAGATTTCTTTCTGAATTAGACGTAGATTATCAGTCTGTAAAAAGAATGGTTGAAGCCGGTGCACCCGGGGCAAGAGCTGATTTTCCAAGAGAAGAAGATGATGAAAGTCAATCATTCGGAGGATCACAGGGTAAAGGCCCTTCAGCTACTCCTTCTTCACCCAAGACTTCATCAGACACACCTGTACTGGATAATTTTGGTATTGACCTGACAAAGGCTGCTGATGAAGGTCGCCTTGATCCTGTAGTAGGCAGGGAAAGAGAAATTGAACGTCTTGCCCAGATATTATCCCGTAGAAAGAAAAACAACCCTGTGCTTATTGGAGAACCAGGGGTTGGAAAATCTGCTATTGCTGAGGGACTTGCATTACGTATTACAAAGAGAAATGTGTCGAGAGTCCTGTTCAATAAGAGAGTTGTTGCCCTGGATCTTGCGTCTATTGTTGCAGGTACAAAATACAGGGGACAGTTTGAGGAAAGAATGAAAGCTATCCTTAATGAATTATCAAAGAACGAAAATATTATTCTTTTTATAGATGAAATCCATACAATAGTTGGTGCAGGAGGTGCTACAGGTTCACTTGATGCAGCCAACATGCTCAAACCCGCCCTTGCCAGAGGTGAAATACAATGTATCGGAGCTACCACACTTGATGAATACAGACAACATATAGAGAAAGACGGGGCTTTGGAAAGGAGATTTCAAAAAGTGCTTGTTGATCCTACTAGTATTGAAGAAACTATTCTCATTCTCCAGAATATAAAGGAGCGATATGAAGAACACCATAATGTGATTTATACCGATGATGCAATTGAGGCATGTGTAAAACTGACCAACCGTTATATCTCGGACAGACATCTTCCTGATAAAGCTATTGATGCACTTGATGAATCCGGTTCACGGGTACATATCTCAAATATCATTGTTCCTGAAAAGATTTTATCTCTTGAGAACCAGCTTGAAGAAACCAAGAAAGAAAAGATGGCTGCAGTCAAAAACCAGAATTTTGAAAAAGCTGCAAGCTTTCGTGATCGGGAAAAAGACCTTCTGGACTCAATAGAACTTGAAAAGAAAAAATGGGAGAAAGAGCTTGCTGTCAACCGTGAGACTGTTGATGCAGAAAAAGTTGCAGAAGTAGTGGCCATGATGACCGGTGTTCCTGTTCAGAGAATTGCCCAGACAGAAGGTACAAGATTACTTAAAATGGCTGAAGAACTGAAAGGAAGTGTTATCGGACAGGATGAAGCCATACAAAAAGTTACTAAATCAATACAGAGAAACAGAGCCGGACTTAAGGATCCCAATAAACCAATAGGCTCTTTTATCTTCCTGGGTCCTACTGGTGTGGGGAAAACTCAACTTGCAAAAGTGCTGGCACAATTCCTCTTTGATACTACAGATAATCTTGTGAGAATTGATATGAGTGAGTATATGGAGAAGTTCTCTGTCTCAAGACTTGTTGGAGCTCCTCCAGGATATGTTGGATACGAGGAAGGTGGACAGCTTACGGAAAAAGTCAGGAGAAAACCATATTCCGTAGTTTTACTCGATGAGATAGAAAAAGCACATCCTGATGTATTCCATATTCTTCTCCAGGTCCTTGACGAAGGTCAGCTTACCGATAGTCTTGGACGCCGTGTGGATTTCAGAAATACAATAATTATTCTTACATCAAATATCGGGACAAGACAGATCGCTGAATTTGGCCATGGAATAGGATTTGATACTCAGGCAAAAAAAGCTTCCAGAGATGAGCAGACAAAAAGCATTCTCCAGAAAGCCCTCCAGAAAACATTCGCACCTGAGTTTCTTAACAGGGTTGATGATGTGATTATGTTCAATTCTCTTGATAAAGAGGATATTAATAAGATTATTGAGATTGAATTACAAGGCTTGTTTGACAGAGTTAGATCACTCGGTTACCAGTTAAAGATTGCTCCGGCTGCACGGGATTTTCTTGCAGAAAGAGGATTTGATATAAAGTATGGTGCCAGACCATTAAAACGTGCTATACAGAAATATTTAGAAGATCCTATGGCAGAATTGCTTATTAAAGCAGTTCCTGGAGAAGGAGAGATAATTAATGTGGGATTTAACAGCACTAAAGAAGAAATAAAAATAAAGATTCAAAAGAAAAAAGAAGCAATAGATAAGAGTGATAAGAATTAGTGAAAAGCCGGCTATGGCTTGAATTAACTTTCCAAAGGTCTGCCATATAACTCAAAATCATCGGACTCTGTTATAATAATATCGGTTATAGTTCCTGAAGATAAATTATAGATGTCCGGAATTAATACTTCCTGGTCAATTTCAGGAGAGTCAAATTCTGTCCTGCCAATGAAAAAATCTCCTTCTCTTCGGTCTATAATGACTCTGTAAACCTTATCAACTGCTTTTGCGTTTATTTCCGCAGATATTGACCGTTGTATTTCCATTATTTCTGATGCTCTTCGCTCTTTTATATCATCCGGTATGTTATCCCTGAAGTTATTATATGCATATGTCCCCTCTTCATGTGAATATTTGAAAACTCCAAGTCTTTCAAAACAGAATTCTTCTGTAAATCTTTTCAATTCAAGATAATCTCCTTCGGTTTCTCCGGGGTGACCAGTGATAAGTGTAGTCCGGATGGCCACACCGGGAATTTCATGTCTCAGTTTATATAAAATTGCTTCGGTTTCTTTCCGGGAATGTGATCTCTTCATGATTTTCAACATTTTATCTGATATATGCTGAATAGGAAGATCAATATACCTGCAAATTTTTGGGTTTTCCTTCATTAATGGAATAAGATCTTTGAGTAAACCAGATGGGTATAAGTAATGAAGCCGGATCCACTCAAGGCTGTTAATTTTTAAAAGTTCTTCAATAAGATCCGGCAGTTTCCTTTTTTTATAAAGATCAACACCATAGTAGCTTAGGTCCTGTGCTACTAGTATAAGTTCCTTAACTCCTGAATTGGCAAGACAGACAGATTCCCTGACAAGCTCTTCAACCGGTCGGGATATATAATTACCTCTTATCAAAGGTATCGAACAAAATGCACATTTACGATCACATCCTTCTGAAACTTTCAGATATGCATAATGACCAGGAGGAGTAAGTATCCTGCTTGTTGAAAGTGTTTCCCTGAAATTTGTATTAAACATTCTTAAAACATCCGGGAATTCGTTAACTCCAAAGAATTTATCCACTTCAGGAATTTCACTGATAAGAGCGGATTTATATCTCTGTGATAAACAGCCCATTACATATAACTTGTCAATATGTCCTGATTCTTTTGCCTTTACATAACCAAGTATAGTGTTAATACTCTCTTCAATAGCATCATGAATAAAACCGCAGGTATTAATGATAACTGTTCTGGCATCATTCAGATCAGCATTATGCCTTACTTCATAGCCTCCTCTTTTTAACTGAAAGAGAAGTTTTTCGGAATCGACAATATTTTTTGGACAGCCAAGAGTAATAATATTTATTCTCTTTCCTTTCATCGGGCGTAGATTATTGATTTACCGTAAAATCTTATTTATCAGTACTGAAGAGTGAATCAACAAATTCAGCGCGGTTGAAAATAAGCAGATCTTCAAGTTTTTCTCCCACGCCAATATATTTTACGGGAATTTTAAATTGATCGGATATCCCTATCACGACACCACCTTTTGCAGTTCCGTCAAGTTTGGTTATGACAATGGAAGTCACTTCAGTTGCCGCTATAAATTCTTTGGCCTGTTGAAATGCATTCTGTCCGGTGGAACCGTCAAGCACAAGAATAACTTCATGTGGTGCCTCAGGTACAACTTTATCCATTACTCTTTTTATCTTGGATAACTCGTTCATAAGATTAATCTTATTATGAAGTCTTCCGGCTGTATCAATTATAGCTACATCATAATCTCCTGCAACGGCTGATTTAAGAGTATCAAAAGCAACCGATGCAGGATCTGAACCCATCTGTTGCTTAATAAGATCCACTCCTACCCTGTCAGCCCATATCTGGAGCTGATCTATTGCTGCAGCCCTGAAAGTATCTGCTGCTCCAAGTAATACTCTTTTGCTGTTTTTCTTATACTGATGTGCCATCTTGGCTATTGTGGTTGTTTTACCTGAACCGTTAACTCCCACAATCATAATAACATGAGGTTTTGATTTCAGTGGTGAAGAAAAATCGGATTCTGAACCTGCATCTGTTTTGTCTTCTTCAAGAAGAGCTACAATTTCATCTCTCAATATTAGATTTAATTCGCTTGTATTAAGATACTTATCATGTGCCACCCTGTTTTCTATGCGCTCAATTATCTTAATGGTTGTTGCCACTCCAACGTCTGAGGAAACAAGAACTTCCTCAAGATTATCAAGTACTTCATCATCAACACTTGATTTTCCTACTAGAGCACGTGACAGTCTGACAAAAACTGATTCTTTAGTCTTCTCAAGTCCTTTGTTCAGACTATCTTTCTTTTCTCTGGAAAAAAAATCTGATAAAGCCATTCATGTCGGTTTAAGTGAAAATTAATTAGAATATAAAAATATAAAAGCTTTCTTCATTATGAAGAAAGCTTTTATATCTTTCCTTTATTATATAAATATCAATTCTAGCTGTCTTTGAAGAATTCTTTTATATGATCATTGTGAATAATCTCTTCTTTGAACTGGTATGCACCGGTTTTCGGTGATTTTGTCATTTTTATACACTTTGTGAAGAGCCTGCCTTTTCCTGTTTTATGAGCTGCAACTACTTTCTTTGCCATGATCTTACTGTTGTTTTTTTATTTAATCTCTCTGTGAAGGGTGTGCTTTTTCAGAACAGGATTATATTTCATTCTCTCTATCCTGTCAGGAGTGTTTTTCCTGTTTTTTGTGGTAATATATCTTGACATTCCGGGAAGCCCGCTTTCCTTATGTTCGGTACATTCCAGGATTATCTGCTGTCTGTTCCCCTTTGCTTTCTTTGCCATTTCCTGATTCTTTTAGTAACTAACAACGTAACCTTTTTCCTTTGCTTCTTTGAGAGCTTTTGATAGACCTTTCTTGTTTATCAGACGAATTCCTGCAGCTGAAATTTTAAGAGTGATCCATCTTTCTTCTTCCGGGAGATAATATTTTTTATCAAAGAGATTGGGATAGAATTTTCTTTTTGTTCTTCTTTTTGAGTGAGAAACATTATTTCCAACCATTGCTCTCTTACCTGTAACCTGACAAACTTTTGACATTTTACTATATGTTTTTAACTGCTGTTATGCCTTTTAAAATGAAGCGCAAAATAAATGATTTTAATCTGATTAACCAAATATTTCATGAATTTTTTAGGGTATAAAAACTTATTAACTTCTTAATATCTGTTTTCTCAAAAGATTAAGTGCTGCAAGAGAAAACCTGTTGATATTTACTGTCCTGTCATTTCCGTAATATTTTTTTTCAGTAACCAGACCTTTTTCTGAATCAACAGCTATCCATATTGTTCCTACAGGTTTGGTCTTAGTTCCACCTTCAGGTCCGGCTATACCTGTTGTAGCCACAGTGTAATCGCTTTTAAAAAGCTTACGGGCTTCAGAAGCCATTAAACCGGCTACCTGTTTACTTACGGCACCATAACGTTTAAGAATATGAG
The DNA here is from genome assembly GCA_012729475.1 of Bacteroidota bacterium. Taxonomy (GTDB): domain Bacteria; phylum Bacteroidota; class Bacteroidia; order Bacteroidales; family VadinHA17; genus LD21. The sequence goes on along the minus strand of JAAYDB010000158.1, from coordinate 13,854 downwards.
GAGGTATATTAAGGACATCAGTTTTTATTCTATTGTCATAAGCAACTAAAGATCCTTTGAAATAGCATGAACTACCTGGTATGCTTGTAAACATATGAGCAAGATTTCCTCCGGTACAACTTTCGACTGTAGCAATAGTCTGGTTTTTCCCTCTGAGTAAATTCCCTGTCACTTTCTCCAATGGTTCCTCATCTTCTCCATATATATATTCAGGTAATATCATATATAGTTTTTTTAGCTGTTCATTAATTATTCCGGTAAGATGAGTTTTGTTGGTACCTTTAGCGGTAAGTCTCAGTTTAATGATTCCAAACGAAGGAAGATATGCAAGTCTGATTTCAGAGGGTAGCGATGATTCAAATTTTTCCAGGGTTTCGGCCAGCATGGATTCTGATAGGCCGTATGTCATAACGTTTTTATGGATAATAACCTGTGAATGATAGCGGGATCGTAATTCCGGAAGAACATGTTCAGTCATTATGTATTTCATCTCATATGGCACTCCGGGCATTGCAATAAAAACCGTGCCTCCTTTTTCAAACCACATACCTGGAGCTGTACCCATTGCGTTGTAAAGGACTCTGCATGATTCAGGTACCTCGGCCTGCCTCACATTATTCTCATTCAAAGGGAGTCCTCTCTTTTTCAACATTGTCTCTATCATCATGAGTACTTCATTGTCAGGGATAAGCCTGGTGCCGAAAAACTCACATAAGGCAGGTTTTGTTATGTCATCACTCGTTGGTCCAAGTCCGCCTGTGATCAGTGCAATATCATATTTGCCAGTGGTTTCTTCCAGAATGTTCAGAATATCTTCCCTGTTGTCATGGATAGAAATCATACGAGGGACATCGAATCCGAGAAGGCTAATTTCACTTCCTAACCAGGCTGAATTCGTATTAACTGTCTGGCCGATCAAAAGTTCATCACCTATTGTTATGATAATTGCTTTCATATTTATATGTTATTCAGAAGATGAACAAAATTAAAAGTAATCAATGAAAAGACAAGAGTTGTCTTAATGTATGATAAAAGAAAATAAAACCCCGTTATTATAATTACGGGGTTTTATTTCTCATAAAAAATTATCCTGAACTTATTCTAAGTGTTTCTGTACTTAGAAAAACAAAAGAATGGGCTTTGTATTTCAGTAATTCAGCGCGATTTCTTCGTTGTCAGGACTTAAAGGTTTTCCCATAAATGATGTATTACTGATTTCGTCTGTAGTGAATAACATGAAATCAGGATTATTTGTTGTATAAGGTTTCCACTTTTCTTCACCTTGTCCGTTTGGATTCCCGAATTTGGAAAAGTTAGTCCAGCAATCGACCATATACTGACTTAAATATTCATCGCCTGTAGTCAAAGGACGCCAGCATCGATCCAGTGTATGGAAAACAAACCATAATTCAGATGAATGAAAAGCTCCTGCATCATCACCCGGAAGAGGACGTGCGAATTGATATGCATACGCCTTGCCGCCCTGTTCTTCGCGTATCAGACAAAAATCTTCTATAGGTTTGCTCATCCCCCTCATATCTACAATAGTACCTCCTATTATGTAGGGTATATCAGCCAGATTACCATTAATAGCTGCTTCACTGAAACTTTCTTTCAACAGGTATCCGTCAATATTCGGAGAGAGATAAGCCATTCTGTTTTCTACTTTCATAAAAGCTTCAGTACGATTCTCAAAATCACCGAACTCTTCAGCATCTACAGCACGCATCTCGTCAATTGAGTTACAGTTATAAAATCTCATAATGCTTTCTCCTGTCATTTCGGCATCCTGAAGAGTAGTCCCCGGCCTGCTACCAATGCCTCCGCCACTCTGGATAATGGCTCCCTGAATCAGACCTTTGGTCAGAGGGGATGCCACCAGAGTTTGTACACTACCCGCTCCGGCACTCTGTCCGAAAATGGTAATCTGGTCAGGGTTACCTCCAAACTGAGCAATATTTGCCTTGATCCATTTAAGTGCAGCTACCTGATCAAGAATACCATAATTGCCTGATGAAGCATTTGGACTTTCAGCTGTCAATTCCGGATGTGCAAGGAATCCCAGAATTCCGAGCCTGTAATTTATTGTAACAAGAATAACTCCATGTTCCGCCCAGGCAGTACCATCAAACTCATTTTCATGACCAAATCCGTTTCTGTATGCTCCACCATGTATCCACATAGCTACAGGAAGATTAGCTTCAGTATTACCTGCTTCAGGAGTCCATACATTAAGATAGAGACAGTCCTCATTTTTTACATGGGGGCTTTGAGAATAAAACTCTTTATAGTAAAAGGATCCCGGGTCAGTAAGTTTCTGCGGTCCAGCTGCCCCGAATGTGTCACATATTTTTACTCCTTCCCATGGAATAACGGGCTGTGGCTCGCGCCACCGTAAATCGCCAACAGGTGGTGCCGAATACGGGATGCCTTTGTATATCATAACACCAGGTGTTGCTGTTTCCACACCTTTTATCTGTCCGCCTTCAATAGTCAGAACAGGATTTTGTTCTTTATTACATCCTGTAAATGCCAGGATAAGGGATAAAACTGAGACAAGTGTAACCTTTTTCATTGTTTTTATTATTTATTTATATAGAAATGAACGAAGAAACGGAACAGGTATAAAAGATATTGGAAATTTCAGAAAGATCCTCTGCTAAGATATATAAAAAATGACAAAAAATTGATCGGGAAACGGGGTTCGAACCCGCGACCCTCATCCTGGGAAGATATTTTTTTGAAAAAAAAATTATAGTCCGGTATTATTGGACTTTCTGTTTATATTTTGTTAGCACAAATTAAACCTGAAGGGTATTTCTGAATACAGGTTTCAAAGAGATTGAATATGCTTGAATGAAAATGATTTTATGTTCATATGGAACCACATATTTTAAAGAAACTGGCGTTCTGTGCGGGTAAATAGAAAAAATTCTGTTGAGTTGATTTGGTATTGTATAGAGGATCATGTTCAGATTTAACCACTGCTCAAGGGTTAGGAGTAATTTGTAAAGTATTTGGGTTTGGTGTATAGTTTTATAAATACAATTTTAATATTAACCTTAAAATCAATTAAAATGGAAACAATGGTATTATCTTTTCAAGAAATGGCAATGACTGAAGGAGGTAAAACAAACTGGGGTTGCGTATCTTCTTTGGGTTTAGCTGTAACTATATGGTCAGTTGGTTTTGGTATGGTAAATCCTGTAATAGGTGGAGCTATTAGTTTCCTTGGAGGTTTAGCTGTCTCAGCCGTTTGTGATAATTGATTTTTCTTTTATTGAACCTATAGGATTTAAGTGGTCATATATTTTTTATTACATAAGCATTTTTTAGAAAATAACTATATTTTAAATATGGAAAACTCACAGGGTTTTCTCTATTGATTTATTGTATGCATAGTAATAACATTAGTTCGAAAAACTAATGATTGTTAATTTATTTTAAGAGAATTTCACATTAAAATTTTACTGCATGTTTAATTATTTTTGTATTCTCTTAATTCATTTTTAAAATAAGTTCTTCTGAAATATTTAAAATAAAACATAATGAACCATAAAAGTATTGCCGGATGGAATCTGGCTTTAGCTTCTTTAATTGCTATTTCAGCAATCTTCTTTGATTCAATAAGGGTATTTGCTTTAATAGTTTTTGTGTCTGCTTTAGGAATTTATATTTACCACGCCTTCATAAAAAAACGTAATTTACCAATAAACAGGAAAAGAGCATACACAACATTATTAATAACTCTTATTATTTGCATGGCTTTAGTGGCAATTACATATTTCATTGTACCATTAAATGCTTTTCTAATCATTTCTGGTGTAATATTGAGCTTAGGCGGTATCATATGCTTACTGCTGTTAACGAAAGATCGTTTTAATAAAAATAAATTATAGAGGTTCTTTTAAAGAGTCTTTATAAGAGATAGAGAATACTGGGGCGCTGAAAAGATTCCCCGTATGGTAGTTATGGTGCAAGAAATTGCCTAAAAGAAATCAGGGGCTTTACCTCTTTTCTTGTAAGACTAAACCCCTGATATTCACTGAGCGGGAAACGGGGGTCGAACCCGCGACCCTCAGCTTGGGAAGCTGATGCTCTACCACTGAGCTACTCCCGCAAAAAACAGGTCATGGGGTGCAAAAATACTAAATTGTATGTTCTTCCCAAATAGTTGATATTAAATTATAATACCAGAGTAAATTCTGGCACACAGTTATATATCAATAGTGCTTAAGCAATAGTATATCAATACCATTCAATTCCAAAAAAGTCCCTTGTGATATTCTGAACAAGAATAGTATTAAGATTAAAATAGTAGAGAAAATTGATAAGCTATTGAAGACCTGTAATCAGAATCACTACTATAATTTTTAGGGTCAGATGTTTAACACAGATTTTTTCATGCAGGTGGAGCTAAATCTTTAAATGCCTGATAAACAAGAAACACAGGCCATACGATGGCTTTCAGAAAACCCAGGACCCCCATCCAGAAACTGCTTGCAGTTGAGATGAACCATATTGCTGCTCCAATGAAGCCAAGGCCATAAACAGCACCTGATGAGGCATTCTGATTAACTTTTTCTTTCATGATCAGTTGAATAAAAAGGTTAAAGACTAATTATCAAATGTCGGAAAGATATAAATACAAGTCAAATATTTATTAAAGACTCACATCCTATTCTTCAACTTGTTCAACCCTTTTCAACTTTTTCAACCTTCTCAACTCATTGAACCTTCTTCTGGAGCCTCCAATGGGACTCGAACCCACGACCTGCTCATTACGAATGAGCTGCTCTACCGACTGAGCTAAGGAGGCATTTCTGAGTGCAAATATATGATAAAAGGCTGAAAAAAATCCCGGATGATATAACCACGACCTTTCCGCATGGCGGAATGCTCTACCGACTGAGCTAAGGAGGCAATATTGAGTGCAAATATATGATAAAAGATGAAAAAATACCGGATGATATAACCTGCTCTAACGAATAAGTTACTCCTATGATTTCTTATTGTGGTTAAGAAGAGACTGATTTTATTTCAGATTTGAAAGTCGTTGCAATAAAGTAGGATGAGAGTAATTGAAAAAAACATAAACCGGATGGGGCATCATATTCGAAAGATTTTTAACTGATAGTTTTTTCAATGCTTCAGCAAAAGGTTCCGGATCATAATTTTCTTTTGCGAAACTATCAGCGGCATATTCATTTTTTCTGGATATAATATTAGTAATCAGTCCGATTATCATTGAAACGGGACTGTACAATATTCCAAATACAATTAAGCCGAGATGGAAGCTGGTTTCCTCTGCACCTAATGCCCTTGAAAAATCAGGATTATTTATAACCCTGGAAAGAAGAAATAGCATTAAGCCTGTGATAAATACAGAAGACACAAAATTGATAATAACATGTTTCTTTTTGTAGTGTCCTATTTCATGTGCTAATACTGCTACAATCTGTTCTTCTGAAAACTCTTTTAATAAAGTATCATATAACACTATTCTTTTTTTGCTGCCGAAACCTGAGAAATATGCGTTTCCTCTGGTACTTCTTCTGGATCCGTCAATAACATATATATTGCTTATTTTAAAACCTGTTTTTGAAGCAAACTGTTCTATTTTATTTTTTAATGAGCCATCTTCCAGAGGTGTTTGTTTATTGAAAAGAGGTACAATCAATTCCGAATAGAAAAAATTCATAAACAGAGAAAAAGCAATTATTAGACCCCAGGCATATAACCAGAAAGATGTTCCGGTTTTATAATAAAACCAGGTTATCAGTCCGAGTACAGGTATTCCGATGATAATAGCAAGAACCCAGGATTTTATATGATCTGTGATGAATGTTTTAATGTTCATCGTATTGAATCCATATTTCTTTTCAATTACAAATGTATCGTATATTCCAAAAGGGATATTTAACAGATCGGATGCAAGTCCGATGATCCCGAAGAATATGAGGGCAGTTATTACAGGATTATCACTTAATTGACGGGCAAGATTATCTACAAGAGAAAACCCTCCCAGAATTATCATGAGGATAATAACGGTAAGATTAAAAGTTGAGGACCAAAAAGCCAGAATTTTATTTTCTTTTTCATATCTCTGGGATTTTTTGTAATCTTCTTCAGGACATATACCCTGTAATTGTTCAGGAAGCTTATCTGACCACATCTTCCCATTGAGATGTTCAAGAAATCTTTCCAGAACATAACCAGCTATTGGGACTATAAGAATAAGCAGGAAGACAATGTTATACATAAATAATAGGATAAAAAAAGAAGCAGGGTGTCTGTTTAAAATAAGTGTGGAATAAATATGTCTCGCTGCATTTCCTCGTGCTAAAAGGATAGACACCCTGCGAAGTTGTAAATATACTAATTTTTTTTATGTGAGCATACCTCCGCAAACATGAATTGTTTGACCGTTGATATAGGAAGACAGTTCTGAAGCAAGAAACAGAGCTGTATTGGCTACATCCTCAGGTTTTCCTCCCCTTTTAAGAGGGATTTTGTTTATCCAGTCGTTTTTTACGCTTTCAGATAATTTGTCAGTCATTTCTGAAATAATGAATCCGGGAGCTATGGAATTGCAACGTATATTTCTTGAGCCAAGCTCTTTTGCAATACTTTTTGTGAATCCTATAATACCTGCTTTTGAAGCTGAATAATTCGTTTGTCCGGCATTTCCTGAAACACCGACAACAGAACTCATGTTAATGATTGACCCGCCGTTTTGTTTAATCATAGGCATTATAACAGCTTTTGTCAGATTATAAACCGATTTAAGGTTTACAGTAAGCACTGAATCCCATTGTTCTTCAGTCATTCTCATAAGAAGATTATCACGTGTTATCCCTGCATTATTAACAAGTATATCAATACGTGAAAAATCTTTCAGCACTTCACTTACGGTTTTCTGAGAATCTTCGTATACAGCTGCATTAGAGAGGTATCCCTTTACTTTTACACCTGTTTTTTCAATATCTTTCAGAGTATCTCTGAATTCTGCATCATCAGCAATGTTAGTAATAGCTATGTCAGCACCTTCATTTGCAAAAACAAGAGCAATAGCCTTCCCTATTCCTCTTGAGGCACCTGTTATAAGAGCAGTTTTATTTTTTAATAAATCCATATTTTGAAAGTGTAATTTATTACCGGTAAACTATATTTTCTTAATAAGACCAAAAGTAAATCATTTCTGAATTCATCATTTTATTATAATGACTGCAAATATAAAAAAAGTTATTATAGCTGTTTTATATGATTCTATGTGTCATTTATTGGCACAGGGATAAAAGGTTACAAGAAAACATACCCATAATTACACACTACAGATTCAATGTTTTCTTTACAGTCAGGCCTATATCTGCCGGAGATTCGGCGATAATTATTCCACACTCTTTCATTATTTTAATTTTTGCCTCTGCAGTGTCTGCAGTTCCTCCTATTATTGCTCCTGCATGTCCCATTCTTCGGCCTTTAGGAGCTGTTTGTCCTGCAATAAAGCCCACTACCGGTTTCTTTCTGTTTTCTTTTATCCAGTGAGCGGCATCGGTTTCCATTTTCCCTCCTATTTCACCTATAATAACAATAACCTCAGTTTCATTATCCTCCATCATCATCATTACTGCATCTTTGACAGAAGTACCTACAATTGGGTCCCCTCCTATTCCGATACATGTTGATTGGCCCATCCCAAGCCGTGATACCTGATCTACAGCTTCGTAAGTAAGTGTTCCCGAGCGAGATATAATTCCTATTGTACCTTTTTTATGAATAAAGCCGGGCATAATACCTGCCTTGGCTTCTCCGGGTGAAATAATCCCCGGACAATTTGGTCCTATCAGCCTGGAATGATATGATTTGAGATATTCTTTAACAGTGATCATGTCTGATACAGGAATCCCTTCAGTGATAGCTACAATGAGACTGATCCCTGCATTTGCTGCCTCCATGATTGCATCTGCAGCATGCATTGGCGGAACAAAAATAACAGATACGTCTGCTTTGGTTTCTGCAACTGCTTCTTTTACAGAATTGAAAACTGGCAGACCAAGATGTCTTTCTCCTCCTTTTCCAGGTGTTACACCTCCAACCACCAGGGTTCCGTATTCAATCATCTGTGATGAATGAAATGTACCTTCATTGCCGGTAAATCCTTGAATTAGTACCCTGGAATAACGGTTTAAAAGTATGCTCATAAAATTGATTTTTTATTGTTCTGTCTTCTTCTCATTTGTTATGTGCAAGATCGTTTTACATTATCAGCAACACTTAAAATTCTTATTGTTTTGTTAGTCATTAACTTCTGTTGTCCTGATGTATGTCAAAAATACCTAATAATCTTTCCTTTTCATTATATTTGAGAAAGAAAATAAGCTATTGATGTGGTAAACATTGATCCCATACTATATATAGGCATTTCTCAATCGTTTTTTGCTGCGATGTTAATCTCAACAAAGAAACCTCTTACTACTGCAAACAGGTTGATGGCTGCATGGTTGTTTCTGATTTGTATAGAGCTTGTATTTGCACTTCTGAATTCTAAAGTAATAGAAATGTATTCCTTCCCGTTTATTGCTTTTACCTATGGTCCGCTTCTTTTTTTGTACATTAAATTCATGACAAATCCTGAACGTAAGTTCAACTGGTTGTCACTTATACATTTTATCCCCTTCCTTGTGTTTTTTATTGTGTCTGTTATTTTCAGAGAAAGACATCTCCTGAAGGATCTGCGAAATTTTTTTGAACCTGACAGATTTATCTCTTTAAGAATATCATACAGTATTATCTTTTTTTTATCTGTTACTGTTTACAGTATTTTATCCTTTGTGGAGATCAGGAAGCATCAGAATAATCTAAAAAACCTGGTATCCTATACTTCAGGAGTAATTACTCTCAACTGGCTCAAAGTACTGGCAATAAGTTATTATTCAGCTTTTTTTATCCTCTTTATCCTCGGAGGACTTAATATGACAGGTAATATTATTCCCTTTGATCCTTATTTTGTAGTATTCTTTTTTATTACCCTCTTTTCATTTGTATACAGTTTTTATGGAATTAAACAACCGGTGATATTTGGTGACCAGATAATTATTGATCATTCAGATAAAAAAGATAATGAGAAATATTCCAGAAGTGGATTGAGAAATGATCAGGCAGAAACATACCTTAACCGTTTAATACATATTATGGAAACGCAAAAGCCCTACCTGAACAGAAATCTAAGCATACAGGACCTGGCTGATTTGACAAAGATACCCCGGCACCATATAACCCAGGTTTTAAATGAGAAACATGAAAGGAACTTTTTTACTTTCATTAATGAATACAGGGTTTCTGAGGTTATTTCAAGGTTTAAAGATCCTCAGAATAATAAATACACCATTTTGGCCATTGCTTATGATTCGGGTTTTAATTCAAAAACTACTTTCAATTCAATATTTAAAAATATAACAGGTGTCACTCCCAGTGAATACAGAGAAAAAATGACAGGGATAAAGAAATAACTGATCCGTATCAGCTTTGTAAAACAGTATTACAGTACTGATTTTCTTTCTCTTTTTAGTACCTGCCGCTCGGCATGTACCAAGAGTATACTATAAAAAAGTACGGGATTGCCGGATAAGACGATAGACTTTATTTTTTGTAGTTTATTTGTAATAAGCCAAAAAGCAAGGTGATTCTGAATAACACTAAATAGCACTAAACAGGTGCCTTTCAAAAGATAATAGTCATTTTATAATAGAGAATCAGCTGAAGTGATATAATACATTCTGTTGTTTAATTCATAAAAAATACCACCTGTGTAATGAAAAAATATCGGTTTATTTTAGTTATTGTTTCAATATTTTTGTCTGTTTATGTAAAATCACAGGATTCATTTGTTGCTTCTCAAAACCTGTATATTAATGGTTTTATCAGAGCTGGTTTGTATGGCAGCATAGACAGAGATGATGATAAACCATATATTTCAAGTGCTTTCTCGGACTTCAGTCTGCAACTGGAAAAGAGCAATAATGTGAATTATAAAGCCTATGCAGATATGAGGTTCAGATATGGTCAGGAATTTATGGACCCTGTGAATTCGATCATGTTACGTGAGGCTTATGTGCGGGTTAATGGCAGCAAATGGGATATTACTGCAGGTCAGGCAATTATTAAGTGGGGCCGTGCTAATTTCACCAATCCTGTTTCCAAACTGAATCCACAAAATTTTATATCCCGTTCTCCGGATCAGGAAGATATGGATATGGGTAATCTTTTGATTTCAACCCGTTGGTATCCTGTTTCATCTGTTAAGATTGAAGCGGTTGCAGTACCATTTTACCGCTCTTCTGTTCTGTTGATTGATCCTGTTAAGTTGCCTGATTATGTCAATATCTCTCAAATAAAAAGTATTATTACTGATAAGAGCATGTTCAGCTATGGACTTAAGGCTGATTTTTATACAGGAAGTGCTGCAATGAGTGTTTCATGGTTTGACGGATATGATCCTATGCCCGGAGCAGCCCTGACACACTTTGATATAAATATGACTGACCCGGTCCCAGTCCCTGATATCAGTATAACAATGACACCTTATAAAATTAGAAACCTTGGATTTGATTTTGAAGCAGTTATTGGCCGGGTAGGTTTCAGAGGAGAAGCTGCCTGGATGTTTCCCCAGGAATCGTGTGATATTTTGGAGTATGTCCCCTGTGAAGAAATAGAATGGGCAGCAGGTTTGGATTGGACAAGCGGAGACTGGAGGTTTATAATTGAGTATACTGGAAAAGCAATGCCTCATTTTACACCCCTGATGGCCGAACCTCTTATCGGTACAGAATTTGATCTTGCACAGATGGGAGAACTGCTTGCCGATCCTGACTTTGACATGAATCAATATGTTAAGCAACAAGTTGGAGCATTTAACCGACTATATAATTATCAGCTTGAAAGATATTACCATTCGGTGGGATTCAGAACTGAAGCTGATCTTCTGTATGGTAAGCTAAGCCCTTCACTGTTTACTTTGTATAATTTCACTGCACGCGATTTTCTGATCATTCCGGAAATAAGATATAAACCCTCTGATGGTCTTACATTAAGTGCCGGCGGAGAGTTTTACAAGGGCCGTAAAGGTTCTGTTTATGATATCGTTAACGAATTTATGAACTGTGTGCGACTGGCTGTAAGGGTTGATTTCTAGTTATATGGCAGATTTTATTATTAAATACAGGTGGCTTATAATAAGCTTTTCCCTTTTTACAGGATTAGTTTTCATTATGCTTATCCCCTCTTCTGAAACAGATCCTGAAATGAGAAACTATATTCCATCTTCAATGGAATCAAGAATAAAAACAGATGAAATTGAAAATGAATTCGGGGTTCAGGATATCATTATGTTATTATTTACTGATAGCACTATACTGACAGAAGAAAACCTGAGGCAGATAAAAAATATTGATCAAGGTATATCAAAGCTTAGCAGTATATCAAGAAGGATTTCTCCCTTTACAACAAGCAGTATTAAAAGTTCTGAAGGAATGATGATTGTAGACCCACTGATAAAAACCATTCCATCCGAAGGCGATACTGCCGGAATTAACGAATTATATAATGACATACTGAATAACCCCTTTGCCCGTAATATCGTGTTTAGTTCCGATATGACATCCGCATCGATCACGGCAACAATCAATAATACTGAATCTGAGTCTGTAGTTCTGGCAAAAGTAGATTCTGTTGTTGCCGCAAATACAGGTAATGCAAGGATAATGAAAGGGGGACTTCCCTATATACGTCTTCATATTATGAAGGATGTAAAGAGGGATGCGATAGTACTTGTGCCTCTGGCGCTGATAGTGATGTTACTTGTTCTGAAACTGACCCTGGGTGAGTGGAGATCAGTGTTTATGCCTTTTTCGGTTGTCCTTCTGTCAACAGGTATGTGTATGGGCTTGATACCTCTTATAGGCTGGAAATTGTCAATAATTACATTGTTGGTCCCAATTCTGCTTATAGCTGTTGGTAACAATTATGGTATCTACCTGGTTACAAAATTTCATGATATATGCAGAAAAGAAAAATATATACCAAAGAGGGAAATTATCAATGAAATAATCAGGTCACTCAAAAAACCGTTGATATATAGCGGTTTAACAACGATAGCCGGTATTCTTGGTTTGCTCACCCATTCAATCATTCCTGCCAGACAAATGGGTGTACTGGCCGCTGCAGGTGTACTGGCGGCTCTTATAATGAGTATCCTATTAATACCTGGCTTTATATATATAAGAAGTAAGCGAACAGAAGTTTTAAAAACTCCCTTTCTGGGAAATGATGCTTTCAAAAAAATCCTTAATCCTCTTGCAGAGTTAATTATCAGATATCCGGGACACATTATTCTATACTCTGTCATTTTTACAATTGTACTATCCTCAGGCATGTCATTGCTTAAGATAGAAACAAATCAGGAAAACTATTTCCCGAAAAATAATCCGGTCAGGCAAGCTTCAGATATAATCAACAAAAAATTTGGTGGTTCTCAGACAATATCTGTTATGATAGCCGGAGATATCAAGGATCCGGTTATCATGAGAAGAATAGATGAACTGACCCGGGAAACAGAACATATTGATGGTGTAGGACAGGTCTTTTCAATTTCGCAGGCAGTGAGAGAGATGAGCAAGGCAGTATTTCTTCCTGAAGAAGATGGTTATGATCAAATTCCATCAAAAAGAGAAAGCATTGCACAGTTGTTTGAACTATACAATATGAGTGGTAATTATGACGATTTTAGTCAAATGCTGAATCTTGAAAACACCAGGGCTCATGTTTTAATAAAGCTCTCTGATCCCTCTAACGTGGTTATAAAGAATGTTAACAATAAGATACAGACTATAACAAAAGATATTCCTGCAGAAGTTACAACAGGAGGATATGCAATGATAATGGCTGATTTTGCCAGGTCAATAATAAAAGGGCAGATATTCTCACTGGGTTTTGCTTTGATAACAGTTTTTATTCTTCTGTCATTAATATTTAAATCTTTCCGGGGTGGTTTAACCGGTTCTATTCCCCTCGCAGTGTCAATACTTATACTCTTCGGATTTATGGGTTTTACCGGTATAGCCCTGGATGCGGCAACAGCTCTCCTTTCTTCCATAATGATTGGTGTTGGGGTTGATTTTACAATACAATATATATGGTCCTTTAGTAATAACATCCGGAATGGTTTAACTTATGAAGAATCTACCAGAACATCTCTCAGGACTATAGGGCGGAGTATAATAATCAATGCGCTCACAGTTATGGCAGGTTTTTCCGTACTGGTATTGTCAGGATTCTCGTCAATCAGGTTTTTTGGTTATCTGGTACTGATATCCATTGGTTCGTGCCTTGTAGGTGCAATTATTCTGATTCCGGCTATAATTATGAAATTCCGCCCTGGTTTTGTGAAAGCTGATATGAATACACTAAAAAAAACAATAAAATGAAAAGAATGATTATCATCATGATGCTATTTCTGCCTTATTTTCATATTTCGGCTCAGTTACCGGACGCTGATGAAATTATGGACAGGGGGCGTGAACTTACTCTTATGGGGTCACTTAATGCCAATGTCAATCTGTTGATCACAGAGAAAAATGGTGCTACAAGAAACAGAACGATTGCAATGACTACAAAAAGTTATCCGGGAGGTTTGGAGAAACGTCTGATACGGTTTCTTGAACCTGCAGATGTCAGAGGAACGTCTATGCTTGTTATTGATAATAAGGATAAGCCGGACGAAATGTGGATTTATCTTCCCGCCCTGAAAAAAACACGCCGTATAGTATCTTCTGAAAAAGGGAAGAGCTTTATGAG
>JAAYDB010000157.1 GCA_012729475.1 Bacteroidota bacterium | reverse complement strand
TTGAAAGCGGGAATTATCTCAGACTTAAAAACCTCAGCTTAACTTATTCTCTGCCAAAAAATGTACTCAGTTGGGGAGACCTTACAGCGACAATAAGCGCCCAGAATTTATGGACCCTGACCAAGTACAAAGGCCTGGACCCTGAAACATATTCAAATGTCGGAAGCGGCGATTCCAAAGGTGGTGACGGAGGTGCATATCCAAATGCCAAAACATGGACATTCGGACTTACTTTAGGCTTTTAATTAAAAAAATAAATTGTTATGAAAAAAATATCATTTTTCCTAATATTAATATTAGTGATAAGTAATTCGTGCGATAAATTTTACGAGGAAGATCTATCGTCATTAATCACTTCAGAAAGTGGAGCCCTTGACAATGTGACCGGCTTAACAGCTGCATTGGCAGGAGCATATAAACCTTTAGCAGCCGGTTTTGGTGGGGGCCTTTCATCTGCTCATATGGCAGCTATCTTAATGGGCAGCGACGACCTTACAACTCATAAAGCAAGCAATAAGCAACCTTTCCGGGAATTTGACCAGTTCAATGTTGTAAATAATAATGGAAGGCTTAATGCAACATGGAATGGATGTTATAAATCTATTCAGCAATGCAATAACATTCTGGCAAACTATCAGAACGCAACCGGTGATCCGGTAGCAATTAATCAGATAGCAGGAGAAGCTTACTTTCTCAGGGCATACAGTTATTTCTGGCTTGTTCGCTTACATGGTGATATCCCGCTGATGCTTGATACACATATCTGGAATACCGATAATCTGACGGTCAGTAAGACTCCCAAGGCAGATGTATATGCCCAGATAATTGATGACCTGCAAAAGGCTCAACCCCTTATGGCTGATAAAAAGCTTGGGACAGGAAGAGCCGGTCTGGGTACTGTGAAAGCAATTTTAGCTGAAGTATATTTACAGATGACAGGGTATCCTATTTATGATGAAACAAAGTATGCTCTTGCAGCCTCAACCGCAAAGGATGTAATTGATAACCAAGAAGCGTACGGATTTGCCCTTCTGGATGATTATGCAGATTTGTGGTCAAGACCAGGCTACATAAGTAACGGAAATAAAGAAGAGGTATTTGCTCTGGGTTTCCAGGGTACAGGTAATAGTTATAATTGTTTTATGGGTATAGCAGCCAGGCCTGGTGATATGTCCGGTTGGGATGATTATATGTGTGAAATCAATTTTTTCAACCAATTTCCCGACCAGTATAGAAAAGATGTAACATTCATGACAGAATTGACCAATGCTGGTGGGGAAACCATACCATGGACACAGTTCGGGACTAAACGCCCTTATTATAAAAAATTAATGGGCGATAAGCAAACGTATGCTACCGAACTTGACCAGCAGTTAGAACGTTTTGCAGAAACTCTCCTAATCTTTGCTGAAGCTCAGATAATGTCAACAGGCGACAATTCAGATCCTGATGCCCTCGAAGCATTCAATCAGGTAAAACGCCGCGCAAATGGTCTTGACCCTTTTACTCCTAATCCAACTGTCGATGCAACATCTATAACCCAAAGGGATGTAATTGATGAAAAAGGATGGGAATTTGCAGGAGAATTCTGTCGCTGGTTCGATCTTGTCCGCCTGCAACTTGTTGAAGAAACCATTGCTGCGAAAGATCCTGACGAATTGCAACCATTAGGGCCTGTCAGATACGAGATATTATTACCTCAGGTTGAAACAGAAGTAAATCCTAACCTTGAATAAGATTCTAAATTTTATGGAAAAGGGAAGTTCTCTGCTTTGACTATAATTATAATTGGGGAGACATTTTTCATATTTGTCTCCCCAAATTATATTAAATGTTAGTAGCGCTGATTGTCAAAATAGCTACTGCATTATTGGATTTAATTACTTAAAGAAATTAATAATTGTACCAATAAATTGTCCGGTTTTTTGTTGCAGGTTCAATTTGACTTGAACATATCCCCCGGATGCTGCAATCAGGTTCTCATTATTATGGGAATTAACATTCATTGTATGGGATAAATAATTAGTTGTAAAAATAAATTAAGTTACGCATATATATAGGAACTAAATGAAAATTTATTTATCAGATAAATAACTTCAATCAATAATCTATGGAAAATAAAAATAATTCGATGGATCGACGTAACGCTCTCAAAGCTATAGGCTTTGGAGCTATGGCCATTGGTATGGCGAGATGTACAAGCGCAACAACAAAAAGCGAATCTTCCGGTGATGTATTTACCGGTCATGGGAAAAAAGCAACTTTTGAGAAGGTTCTTACTCCATCCAATGTCAGTCTTATTAAGGGTAATGATGCCCGTGATAATGCGTTCAATGCACTTAAAAATATTGAAGACGAGATCATGGCAGGACTGGATGGGAAAAAGAGAGTACTCATTAAACCCAATTTCGTATTTATAAATAATCCATTATGTGCTACTAATGTGGAGGCAGTACGCGGAATCCTTGATTTTATTAAACCCCGCTTTAAGGGCCCAATAGAAATCGGAGAAGCTACTGTATCAGGTGCCGTGGGATGGAATGCCGGAACAGAAGGTACTATGGGAGGTTTCAGAGACTATGGTTATCTCCCTCTTGAAAAAGAATACGGGGTAACACTCACCGACCTGAATCTTACACCTCATGTTGTCAAACATGTTTTCAGTGAAGTTGGTAATAAGCCTGTTCCCATCAGAATAATTTCAAAATATCTTGACAGTGACCAGTACCTTATTTCAGCAGGTAAAATGAAGACACATAACTGTGTTCTTGTTACTTTATCACTTAAAAACATCCTGATGGGCTGTCCGAAAAACGACTATGCTACTCAAAACGACAAGTTCCTTATGCATGGTTCGGGTACTGCTTCTCCTTTTGCCAGAAGCAGCGGACCGCAAAAAAGTATCCTGGAAATGGATGCCAGCGATTTAAGGATCAGTCTTTCAAAAGATATGGTATTACATTATAACCTTTTTCATATGGCACAGGATGTATTTCCTGATCTGGGTGTAATAGACGCTTTTGAATCAATGGAAGGAGCGGGGCCTCATCAGGGAACACCAGTGGATACACGTCTCGCTTTAGCAAGTGTCGATCCTCTTGCACTTGATTTTGTAGGAACCAAAATAATGGGATTTGACCCGAATAATGTTAACTATCTCTCTGCAATGTATGAAGCAGGTATGGGGCAGGGTGATCTGGATAAAATAAATATCCTTGGTGCAAACCTTAATGATTGTCTGTTCCAATTCGAACCACACCCGGGCCTTGCTGCAGCTTATGGATTAGCATGAATACCATCAATATAGAATTTAATATATGAAAGGGTATATTCAAAAAATACCTTTTCATATTATTATGCTTCAATTTATTAGCTGACAACCTGATAAAATATCCTGGTCGGACTGTAAAATAAAAATATGTAATTGTAACCCTAAGAATAAACCAATTAACTACTTTAGAAGTATTATTGTTTCCCCTTTTCGCTTTATATACATGAATAAATCAATCATGACAAAATTTTAATGACATTTTTAATAATAATGAGATTATTTAAAGGAGGTATAAAATGAATCACACACTTAAAATGATTTTGTTGATATCCGCCATAACAGGATACACCTGTTTTGCCCAGACAAATCAGTCGGGCCTTTTTATAATGGAGAATGATTCCGGTTGGCAGAAGGCGATCACGACTCACAGACTCTCCCAGTTCCCCAAGATACATAAGGATGGCAGAGTGTGGTTTCAGTTCAAGGCTCCTGAGACAGCACAGTCGGTCAAGCTCCATATGGAACCGCCCGTCGAATATGATCTGCAGAAAGATGCCTCAGGTCTCTGGAATGTTATCGTCCCCAATCCAAGGCCGGGATACCAGGTTTACTGGATGCTTGTGGATGGGACTAAGGTGTACGATCCGGGTAGCGACATGT
>JAAYDB010000156.1 GCA_012729475.1 Bacteroidota bacterium | reverse complement strand
TACTGACCGGGAAGCAGTGTTTGAAAATTATTAAATCATTATCTTTTGTCAGCATTTCCAGAGTTGGTTCTTCCATATACGGTTCTTCACCACCATGTTTTACCCAAATATTGTAATAATCATACGGAAAATTATGCCATCCGTATGGTGCCTCTTTTGGGAAAGTCAATTCCTTAATTGCATATCCGCTTCCTTTTTCTTTGTTGTAATCTTCAAACAAGCCGGGAAGAGCAGCTTTACCGGACAAAAGGTTACCCAGCCTGTTGCTCACTTTCCCTGCAGCTTTAGAAAGAAAGGATGTTTTACCTTTCCATATTACCCGTCCTGTACTATGGTGCAGGAAAAGGATATTATAATCAGCACTTTCATCTCTACTGTTGGTGCAGGAATTTAGAAGAAGTGAGCTTAAAACAATAAGCAGTGATTTGAACAGATAAACTCTCATATTAATTATTCATTAAAAATCATTGTTCTTTTTAAATTAACAAAATGATTATAAAAATGTTTAATAATCAAATTTATACTTTTTTTATTTTTTTGCCTGTTGCACTGATCGTCAGTTCTTCCTTAAATTCATATACCTGAGGTACTTTGTAAAGGGCAAGCCGGCTGGAACAGTATGCAATAATATCTTCCCTGCTTAATGGATTCTCAGAATTCTTCTTAATAACTACAGTGGCTTTCAGCGTTTCTCCTTCTATCTCGTCGTCAATACCTTCAATTGAACAATCTATCACCTGAGGTATCTCCAGCAGGACAGCTTCAATTTCCTTCGGACTGATCCTTTTGCCCCTTACTTTGAGTATTTCTTTCGACCGGGCAGTCAGATATATATAACCGTCTTCATCAACCGTTCCCAGATCACCTGTATGAAGCCATCCGTTTTGGATTGTTTTCTTCGTGCCTTCCTCGTCGGCAAAATAGCCTTTCATGATATTATCCCCACGGGCTATCACTTCTCCAATCTCTCCGGGCTTTATCCTTTCTCCTTTTTTGTTTACTACCTTCAATTCCACTCCCGGTATCCCTTTCCCCATTGAGCCTTTCCTGCTTTCCCATAGCTCAGGTGGCAGCCACGACAGCCTGGCTGTGGCTTCCGTCTGCCCGTACATGACAATGAATTTTATTTCCGGATGACTGGCCCGGAACTCATCAATGAATATAGGAGCCAGCTTGCCTCCGGCCTGAGTCACATAACGGAGATCGGGAAATTTTGTTTTTTTGAAAGAGTCAGATTTCCTAAGCAGTATCTGGAAATGTGTCGGGACTCCTGCAAAACCTGTGCACTTGTGCTCTGTAAGACTTTTCAGTACACTCCCGAGAAATATGAAGGAGTTATTGAATACAATGGATCCTCCGACCCTCAGATGCGTATGCAGCAGGGACAATCCGTAACAGTAATAAAAAGGAAGAACCACAAGCATCCTGTCATCCGCTGTAAGTTTCAGATACTCCACTATCGAAGATGTGTTTGCTATAAGATTCTTGTGGGATATCACCACTCCCTTTGGTTTCCCTGTCGATCCTGAGGTGAAAATTATCTCGGCAGTTCTTTCCCTGTCAAAAGATGAACTGATATTAACCGGCTCATTATTGTCGTTTTCAGGCACAGTGTCAGGGAAGATATATTTCCCGGGTTTGAGTTCCAGTCTCCTGGCTACATCCTGTGTCAGGAATATCAATTCAGGCTTCGTTAATTTATTTATGTAGCGGAAGTTCTCTTTTTCAATATTCGGGTCAAGGGGAATACATATATTCCCCGATTTGATTATTGCCAGATAGGCTTTCAGAAAAAAGAGGTTATTCACGGAGAGGAGCAGAATGTTCCTGTCTTGTCCTACATTTCTGTGAAGCCGTTCTGCCATGTCAATACAGTCGGAGTATAACTGTCTGTAGCTTATCTCTTCTTTCCCGACAAGGAAATTTTTGTCGAGAGTGGCTGTGTGTTCAAAAAAATAGTCGAATGCATTCATGATTATATAGCTCAGAGCTCAGGGCAAAGAGCATAGAGTTCAGTGACCGGAGCATGATTAACTAAAAACATATTGTAAATATAAGTAAAAAGTATAATATCTTCAAACTATGTATATGCTTTAGAAGCTCAAAATAAGGCAGTTTGAGGATCTTTGTCCTTTATATCCGCTTGTTTGAATAAACCTAAGTTTTATTGATGGCTTTTTTTTGTATGTTTATCAAAAGAAGGGAAAAATAATTCATAATTTTGTACAAATGGCCTTTCAGAAAAGACAAATCAAAAATACTGGTTAGATGGAGCAACCAGAGAAAAATAAATTATTAATGCAGATAATGTGGGATTATAATATCCCGTTAACTGATATTGAAGCCCTCCTTTCCGGAAGAATAGAAATGGCCGGTCATTATACTCGCAAAACACTTTTCAGGAAGATGCTTGAATCATATTCCTGGTATACCATCCTGCAGGTGTTTACACCTGTTGAAATAAAAAACCTTCTGACTGACGATACTATTAACGGGCTCAGAACTTCTTCTCTAAAGAAAAAATATGCATTCGTTAAAAAAAGACTACAGGAAATTATACCTTCTTCAGGATAAATTTTTAAAATGGTGGGCAGATCTCGGATTACCCTTTTATTTAACCGGCGGGACAGCTCTCGGACGTTTTTATTTAAATCATCGCTACAGTGAAGATCTTGATTTCTTTGTAAACGATGATCCTTTATTCCTGAAATATATACAAAGAATAAAGGATGAAGTTGAAAAATACTTCAGAGTGGACCTTCAACATGCGCTTTTTACTGATGATTTCCTGCTTGGAAGGGATAATTCTGTATGCTCCGGAATAAACCCGATAATTGATGCCAAACCGTTATCAACTTAATCTGATAGCAGGAAATCAGTTCTGCCCAACCTCATATCATTTTACCTTATATCATTTACTTTTTATCGCTATTCTTCCTGATTCTCTGCTTTCCCTACCGGAATTTTCTGTTTAGCTTTGTGTCAGATGCCAAAATAATCCTTTACCGGGGACATTCTCAGGTATTCGGTGGTCTTTCTTTTGCGTTCGAAATTTCTGAAAAGGGCAGCCACTCTTTCAGCTGTTTCACCCATAACCTCCGCAACTTCTTCCGGAGGATATTCATTTTCAAAAGCATACCAGTACCTGTCCATGAGGTCGAAGGGTAGCTGATAAAAGAACTCTTCCTGTGTCTGTTCAGCAGAATAGGTGTCCGTGGTAGGTGTTCTGTCAATTATACCTTTTGGCACTCCGAGGTATTCGGCCAGCTGATATACCTGTGTCTTGTACAGATTACCTATTGGCATCACATCGGCTCCTCCGTCGCCATACTTGACAAAGAATCCCTGTTCCTGTTCATGCTTGTTAGGAGTTCCGATAACTGCATAATGCAAAGCTTCGCCATGATAATAGAGCATTGACATTCTTGTTCTCTGCTTGAAATTGGATGCTGCCACTATCTGAAGGTATTCTGCAGGAGGCAGTATCTTATCTTTCTGATTACCATTCTTGTCTATTATAGTGAGACGAAAGACAGGAGGCAGGTTATTGTATAGCCCGCTGTCTCTGACTCCAATCTTCATCTTGTAGTCAGACGGATCATATTCCGGAAAAACTCTTTTGACCGCTTCGTCGCGTCTCTCATAACACCTGTAACCCGAAAGGGCAGGGGTGATGTCTTCTTTTATTGTCCGGACCCCGAATTTTTCAGTCAGTTCCCGGGCAAGCAGTTCACTGTCGGGATTGGAATCTTTCTCCGGCATAATGACTCCCAGGACTTTCTCCGGTCCGAAAGCTTTGGCAGCAAGAGCCAGACAGACTGAAGAGTCTATGCCGCCACTGACACCTATTACTCCTCCAAAGCGTTTCAGCTTTACAAATACATCATCATATAGTTTTTTTACTATCAGATCCACTGCATGTTCTACGTTATTTAGGAGGATGAAGTCTGTTTTATTCTTACCCCCAAACCCCGTTAACGGGGCTTTTTGTTTTGATCCGTTGTTTGTGGTATTTTTACCCCCAAACCCCCTAAAGGGGGCTTTTTGTTTTGATTCTTTGTTTTTGTTATTCATATAAAAGAGCTTTTTATTTTCTATAATTCTTTATAATAATAGCTTATCAATTCCTCTGAATTCCAAATTTTTTAATATTTCAAAAACCTCCCAATTGCCTTATTCTATTTTCTTATATCAGTTGTTGCCTCTCC
>JAAYDB010000155.1 GCA_012729475.1 Bacteroidota bacterium | reverse complement strand
GCCGCCATCGCAAAAGAAATGGGATTGAACCTGCACAGTGAACTTTCCAGTTGGCTGGAAGCTATTGCTTATGTCAGGAATATTATAGCTCATCATTCCCGTTTGTGGAGCAGGAATATGGTAAAAAGACCTGTCGAAAAATTAAATAATCCTGTCGGGAAATGGTTCGTCAATCCACTTCTTCCCGTTCAGGTAAAGAAACCGTTTCTTATTATTTCGTGCATGGTCTATTTGTGTAACGAGATAACTCCAAACAATCAGATTAAGAGCAAAATACACGAACTTTTTAAATCAAATCCATCAATACCGATATATAAACTGGGATTTTTGAACAACTGGCATAAAGAACCTCTTTGGCAATGAGCAGGCAACCCGAACAAATACTCGAAGAACAACTGATTACAAAACTTCAGGAACTGGGGTATGCACTGGTATATGTGCAGAATGAAGCGGAATTGATTGCCAACCTGAAAGCACAGTTGGAGAAGCATAATAATATCCGTTTCTCCAACAAAGAGTTTGACAAGGTTTTAAACATACTCAGCAAGGGTTCGGTATTCGAAAAAGCCAAAACACTCCGTGAAAAACAGCATATAATAAGGGACAACGGGGATAACCTATATTTTGAGTTCATCAATACTGAGCAATGGTGTCAGAACCAGTACCAAGTTACGCATCAGGTCTCGATGGAAGGCAAATACAAGAACCGTTACGATGTTACACTGCTTATCAATGGTCTGCCATTGATTCAGATTGAATTGAAGCGCAGGGGACTGGAACTGAAGGAAGCATTCAATCAGGTTAACAGGTATCAGCGACATTCCTTCAGCAGTAGTTACGGGTTGTTCCAGTACATCCAGATATTCGTAATCAGTAATGGTGTAAACACGAAATACTACGCTAACAACCGTTTTCAGTCATTCAAGCAAACATTCTTTTGGACGGATATTGGAAATAAGCGGCTTACCAACATATTAAACGGTTTTGCAACTGATTTCTTGGAGAAGTGTCACATCTCAAAGATGATATGCAAGTATATTGTGTTAAACGAAACCTCCAAGACACTGATGGTTCTTCGTCCCTACCAGTATTATGCTGTTGAGGCATTGGTGGACAGGGTACAGCATAGCCGAAAAAACGGATATATCTGGCATACCACTGGTTCGGGTAAAACACTGACATCATTCAAGGCAAGCCAGATACTGACACGGTTACCGAAGATTAAAAAGGTTGTGTTCGTGGTTGACAGAAAAGACTTGGATTACCAAACCACAAAAGAATTTAATTCATTCAGTAAAGGTAGTGTTGACGGGACTGACAACACCAGACAACTGGTCAGGCAATTTACTGATGATACAAAACTGATTGTAACAACCATCCAGAAACTGAATGCTGCCATCAGTAAAAAACACTTTCTGGAGCGGATGAAGCCACTTCAGGATGAACGTATCGTTTTCATCTTCGATGAATGCCACCGCAGCCAGTTTGGTGAAACACACCAGCGTATTATTTCATTTTTCAGGAACATCCAGATGTTCGGCTTCACTGGCACACCAATTTTTGCTGAGAATGCTGTAAAAAATGAACTGGGCAAAAAAACAACAAAGGAATTATTCGGGGAGTGCCTTCACAAATATGTGATTACCGATGCTATCAGGGATGAAAACGTTCTGAAATTCTCGGTGGAGTATGTTGGCAGGTACAGGAACAGGGATAGTGCCAATGAAATTGACATACAGGTAGAAGACATTGATGTAGATGAACTGATGGAATCTTCTGCACGCTTGGAGAAGATTGTTGACTACATCATTGCCCATCATAACAGGAAAACGCATAACAGAGAGTTTACAGCGATGTTCTGCGTCAGTAGTATTCCAGCATTGATTCGCTATTACGAGTTGCTGTATCGCAAGAAAATGCTCGGAAATCACGATTTAAAGATTGCCACCATATTCAGTTATATTGCCAACGAAGAGGATGTTGATGCCAATGGATTTATCCCCGAAGAAGTAAGCGTTGCAGCCGAACCAGAGATTGCGTATGCAACCAATCCACATACCCGTGAAAAACTGGATGATTTTATCGGACATTATAACCAGATGTTCGGATCAGCATTTTCAACACAGGATAGTCAAAGTTTCTACAACTATTACAACGACATTAGCAAGAAGGTGAAGGAGCGTAAGATTGACATACTGCTTGTAGTGAACATGTATTTGACTGGATTTGACAGTCCTACGCTCAATACCCTATATGTCGATAAAAACCTACGATATCATGGTCTGATACAGGCATATTCCAGAACCAATCGCATCCTGAATGAACTGAAATCTCAGGGCAACATTGTGGTTTTCCGTAATCTGAAAAATGCCACCGATGAAGCCATCACCCTGTTCAGCAACAAGGATGCCATTGAAGAAATCATCATGAAGCCGTATGATGAGTATGTAAAGGCATTTAATGACGGCTTTATCAACCTGCTTAAAATTACACCCACTGTTGATAGTGTAAACAATCTGGTCACCGAAGATGATGAACTGAAATTCATAATAGCTTTCAGGGATTTGATGCGAATAAAAAACGTACTGGCATCATTCTCCGACTTTAAGTGGAGCGATTTGTCAATGACCGAGCAGCAGTTCGAAGATTATAAGAGTAAGTATCTCGACCTGCATGATAAAGTAAAGAGTGAACATGCAAAGGAAAAAGTCAGTATACTCGAAGACGTTGATTTTGAACTGGAACTAATTCACCGTGATGAAATCAATGTTGCATACATCATTCGTCTGCTCATCAAACTTAAAGCCAACCAGAAAAAAGATGCTGAGCAGATTGAAAAAGAGATATTTAACCTGTTGAACACCGAAATGCAACTCCGAAGCAAGAAGGAACTGATTGAAAAGTTCATCAGAGAAAACATGCCTGTCATTCTGGATACCGATGATATACCACAGGAATTTGAGAAATTCTGGACAGTGGAGCAGGAAAAAGCATTCCTGAAGATGGTTGAGGAAGAAAAATTATCGAAAGAAAAGACACAAAAATTGATTGAAAATTACCTGTATTCCGAACAAGAGCCGATGCGGGATGATATACTTGAACTGATGGTTGGTGAAAGACCAACATTACTGCAACGTAAAACGACTGGTGAAAGGATACTAAGAAGAATTATTGATTTTGTTGAAACGTTTATTAACGGTATATCAGGTTAATACATATTATATATAATGTATTAAATTAGATGATATATTGTAACCGGAAAATTACAATGCTGTAAAATCGAAAAGTATAAAGACAGCAATAAATATATAGTATATTTTAAAGAACCTGCCAGGGAGATTAATCCCGTGAAACTTGACACGAAGAAAAAAGGTACTGCTCCGCAAGCACCAAGATACACTACCTATGAAAAGTTGATGAAAGGGAAG
The DNA here is from genome assembly GCA_012729475.1 of Bacteroidota bacterium. GTDB lineage: Bacteria > Bacteroidota > Bacteroidia > Bacteroidales > VadinHA17 > LD21. Next base: position 3,732 of record JAAYDB010000155.1, on the reverse strand, counting down.
GTATTGTCGGATGTGTTTTAAATTCCCTTTTTTATAGCTTTTATCCAAATATTTTTACTATTTATACCTTTCTAACCGTGTTTGACGGGTTTTATCAGATTTGGCATCCAGATAAAATCCGGTATACGTGCATTGTACAGAATGTGACATGGCCAGCAAATTCGTATAAGCAGGCTCATAAGTCCAGGTTAATATCTACCTTCCAATATTCAGCAATAGTTTTCAATTCATCCAAAGTTATGTGTATCACCGCTCCGTGCTTTGGTCCGGTGAAATTGGTTGTTTTCATGACTCCTTCATTGAAATGTCCGAGGTCTTTGTAAGATACAAAGTCGGTTGTTTCGCTGAATCCCATATTATTTGGTCTTGCACCATAGACATCGTACATGAGCACCCAGGTATCAGTTCCAAGACGTTTGAAAACATTAGGTGCTTCAGTCGACACCTTCTCGGGATCTATTCGTTGTGAATCAGATATATAGCCCTTGTTGATTTTGTCAGAGGCAGCATGAAATATCTTTGCATCCGATACATAGAAGAGATGGTATTTTCCTCCTGCCCGGCTTATATCTCCGTCAATCCCTGCTCCTTCAAACAGACGTTCCGGTCTGGTCTCCAGTTTTGTGAAAGCATCATCAGTATAGGAATAATACATATGGCAATCGCCGTTACCAACACGGATAGTGAAGTAGACCATCATTCTGCCTTCCGTTTCGTCATAGATGGTTTGAGGTGCCCATGAACAACCAATATCACCTAGTTCAGGGAAGGCCTTATCGACCCGAAAATCTGAATGAGTCCAGTGTATCAGGTCGTAAGATTTCATCAGTACTATGGCGCGGTTGTTTCCCCAGCCATATTCCTCCTGGGGCCTTTCCCATTGGGTAGTCCGGTGACCTGCCCGCTGTCCGAAGATATGCAGATCTGTCATGGCAAGGTAGAAGGCCCCGTCTGGTCCCCTTGCAATGTGAGGATCACGTACACCTTTCTGTTCTGCTAAAAGTGTACCATCAAAAACCGGTTCTCCGCCATTAACATCGGTGAAAACATATCCGTCACGACTGATAGCAAGATAGGCTGACTGAGTCTGGTCCTTAAAATATACCAGAAGATAACCTGCCATATCTTTCTTTTCAGACCTGTGGCCATCCCCGGGTTTTTCAAGAGCTGGTACAATAACGATACCTGGTGTGCCTGATGTATGCTGTTCTGTCTGTGAATGTCCCTTGTCAGCTATAAGTAATCCGCCAACAGTTAACAGAGTGTAAAAAAATATGTGTTTCATTTTGCTTTCTCATTAATTAGGTATAATAGTATAATGAAACAAATTTAATTACTTAAAGGGAAAAAAGCAGTTAAATGAATAAGATAACTTTAATAATTGAATTGTCTCTTATTATCCTGTTGGATGGAGTTAACATCAACGATCCACAGACCGGACACCATAACCTCAACCTGCCAGTAGACCTTGAAAGCATAGAACGTGTAGAAATTCTGAAGGGTCCCGCAGCCAAATCATTTGGACCGAATGCCTTCAACGGAGCAATTAACATAATAACCGGGAACAGTAAACCCTACCATATTCGATTATCAGGAATGCTCGGACAATACGGACTTTATAAAGCATCAGTCAACATTTCAAATACGGCCGGTGATTTCGGACATTTCCTAAGTATTTCCCGGATGTCATCAGATGGATATATTAAAAATACAGATTTTTTAACTACATAACAGTTATAACCTGCCATAGGTTTTTGCCATGCCACGCAGGTATGCGGAAATGTCTTGATCTGTCATGCCCTTTTTCAACCTCCAGGTCCAGTTGCCTTCACTACGTCCCGGTGAATTCATCATAGCCTCTTCACCCAGTCCCAGTACATCCTGCATAGGTATTATCACGGTCTGTGACACAGATGCATAAGCAAGTCGTGTCAGCACCCTGTGTACATTATCTTTTCTCACCCTGCTGCCGGTATACGTCGATAATCTTTTACGGTCGGCTGCCGAAGTGTTTTTCTTATACCATCCTACAGTGGTATTATTATCATGTGTGCCTGTATATACAAAGGTGTCGTGTGTGAAATTATGAGGTATATTTTCGGCCAGGGGCATATTATCACCGAAGGCAAATTGCAGCACTTTCATTCCTGGTATACCGGCTTCCTTCCTCAGTATATGCACCGGCTCGTCTATATCACCCAGGTCTTCCGCTACAACAGGCAGCGTACCGAATTCATCTTCCAGTGCATTAAAAAAATCCATTCCCGGGCCCTGTTCCCATTCCCCTTCTCTTGCTGTTTTATGGTGGGCAGGCACAGACCAGTAAGCAGAGAAAGCCCTGAAATGGTCAAGACGTATCAGATCGAACAAGTCCAGGTTTCTTCTTATGCGTTTTTTCCACCAGGCATAACCATTTTCTTTCATAGCCTCCCAGTTGAAGACTGGCATACCCCACAGCTGGCCGTTATCATTGAAGTAGTCGGGTGGCACCCCGGCCACATTTACCGGCGTTCCTTCTTCATCTATACTGAAGATCCTGGGGTTAGTCCATACATCTGCCGAATCATGGCTTATATAAATGGGCATATCACCAATCAACTCAATATCGAGTTGCCTGCAGTAATCTCTTAGTTCCTTCCACTGTATAGAGAATAAGTACTGGTACCATTTCACTTTACTGAGGCTGCCGGCATAATCATCACGGAGGGTATCCAGTGCCGGCGGATATCTTTTCTTATATTCAGTGCGCCATTTATACCAGGGCAGACCCTTATGCAGATCTTTCAATATAACATACATTACATAATCATCGAGCCAGTACGATTCTCTCTCACAGAACTGATTGAAAGGAATTGTATGATTCTGGCATCCTTTTTTCAGATAATTATTCCATGTAACAGAAAGCAAACGATCTTTCAGCTCAAGGGCTTCTTTAAAACATGCTTTATCCTCATTACCGGTAAATAATATATTTTTTATTTCATCTGCCGGTAACAGTTTCTGCTCAACAAGCCTTTCAGGGCTGATAAACAGTATATTACCTGCCATTGCCGAAGTTGATCCGTATGGCGAAAATCCATTCTTTTCATCAGTGGGATTAAGGGGCAGCACCTGCCAGTATTTTTGTCCGCTGCGACACAGAAAGCGGGCAAAGGAATATGCTTCCGGGCCCATATCACCTGTAGCATAACCGGCGGGCAGAGAGCTTATATGCAGAAGTATGCCTGCTTTTCTACCTGTTCCCTTTTTTTCTCCCTCCATAACAGCTACCGGTAAACATTGAAAAAGCTTATTTACAGCAATGGATGATTTACATTCAGAATTAATATCCCTGTCTGTATTTACAATATTTTTCTCATCTGTCAGATCGTTCCATTGCTCCGGGGCATCAGGAGGTAATAAAACGGAAGTATCCAGCCAGTCAAATTTCCTGATCATTTTCTCATCGCTTTTGCAGATAAGAGGCAAATAAAGCGGTACCACCACTAACAGCCAGTTTTTTTTATATTTTCTGGAATAGGCAAGTATATTATTTTTGTAAGTTCCGGATATATCCAGTGGTATAAAATCGCCATGCAGGAACAAATCCTGTTTTGTCCTTCGATATGTCAGCAGGATCTGTGTAAGCCATAGCTTGATCTTGCCATTATACCTTTGTTTCCATAGCACATCACCAGTCCTGCGGGTATTATCTTTTTTCAGGGCATCTATCTCACCGAGCAGGCGCTCTCT
>JAAYDB010000001.1 GCA_012729475.1 Bacteroidota bacterium | reverse complement strand
TGGAGGGGTTGACTTCAAAATGACATCCTGACTGACGGTAGCTTTTCCCCGGTTGAAAAAGTTGAAGAAGTTGAAGAAAGGGGGTTGAAACGGTTTTATTGCCACTGCCCCGGTGGAACCTGTACTATTGGAAGTCCAGCCCTTCGGGCTGAAGAACTTTCTGTGCTGTTTTGTGCGAAAGACACCCATATTTACAAGAAAAAATCACCCTTTTATTTATAAATCAATTGGTTGGCATTTTGGAGGCCTAAAAATCGCACAAAACAGGAAAAAGTTCTGAATAGACTTGTTGTAAATACAGAAGATTAATAATTAAATATTAATAATATATCTGCGGTCCATATATTTGTTAAGACAACCTGTCTCTGTAATCGCGGTAACTGAATCTTCTGATGAGCTTAAATTTTTTATCTTTTGTCCACAGACCAATGGACGGATGCTGAACACCATTAAAGGTTGTTGTTTTCACCATTGTGTAATGTATCATATCAAGAAACACTATCCTTTCGCCGGGTTTCAGTTCGTGATCAAAGGACCAGTCTCCCATAAAATCTCCTGACAAACAGGAATTTCCTCCCAGCCTGTAGACAGGCTTACCTTTGACCGGTTCAGTAGCTCCGATAATTTTAGGTTTATATGGCATTTCAAGACAGTCAGGCATATGGGCAGTAAAGGAGACATCCAGTATTGCAGTTTTTACCCGGCCATTCACTACAATATCTTCCACTGTAGCGACCAGTTCTCCTGCCTCCCATGCAAAGGCACTACCAGGTTCAAGTATAATATGAAGACCGGTCTTTTTTCTGAAATCTCGCAGGATTTCTGTAAGATGATCAGTATCATAACCTTCCCGGGTAATTAAATGGCCACCACCCATGTTGATCCACTTAATTTTATCAAAAAGATGACCAAAATCTTTTTCAAATTTTTCGAGCACTCTCTCAAGAGCATATGAATCTGATTCAAAAAGCACATGAAAATGGAGCCCCTCTATTCCCGCCGGTAATCCCTGTTCTAGTTTATCGAAAGTTATTCCCAGACGAGAACCGGGTGAACAGGGATTATAAATACCATGGCTTACTTCTGAAAACTCCGGATTTATTCTGAGACCTGCAGAGATATGCTCCGGATACCGTTTTAATGTACTTTCATATTTAAAGTACTGTTCAAGAGAATTAAAAGTAATATGGGAACTATATTTCATTATAGAACTGAACTCACTCTTCCTGTAAACAGGAGAATAGGTGTGAGCTTTTGACCCTATTTCATCAAAACAGAGGCGGGCTTCATGAGGAGAACTTGCCGCAGCTCCACTGATATACTCCCTCAGTATATCAAAAACGCCCCACATTGCAAATCCCTTAAATGCGAGAATAATTTCTGCTCCGGAGCACTCAGCAACCTGTTTTATAAGTGTAAGGTTTTTTCTGAATCGTTCCTCATCAATTATATAACAGGGAGATGGGATTCTATTGTAGTCAATACTCAAATTATTTCAGTCTGTTTTTAGAGAATAATAATTGCATTCAATCGTAAAGGTGTTGTATTGTACTGATATTACAGTTCCAGGTCAACATCATGTAACTCATTCCATGGCAGTCCCAACAGATTTAGTTGCTCCATAAACGGGTCCGGGTCAAACTCTTCAACATTGAATACTCCTGGTTTTTTCCATAAGCCTTGAAGATACATCATAGCTCCTATAGTAGCCGGTACTCCTGTAGTGTAACTAACAGCCTGGGTACCTGTCTCTGCAAAGGCTTTTTCATGACTGCAATTATTGTAAATATAATAGGTCTTTTCTTGTCCATCCTTCTCTCCTCTTATCCTGCAGCCGATAGATGTCCAGCCCTTGTAGTTTGCACCCAGATCTCCGGGATCAGGCAATACAGCTTTAAGAAATTTAATAGGAACAATTTCACGGCCATCGAACATTACCGGCACTATACCTGCCATTCCAATATTTTGAATAACACGCAGATGCGTCAGATATTCCTCTCCAAAGGTCATCCAGAAACGGGCACGTTTAAGTGTTGGGAAATTTTTAACCAGAGACTCAAGTTCTTCATGATATATAAGATACGATTCTTTGGGTCCTATTTCAGGATAATTTAGTGCTTTGTGTATCTCATGAGGTTTAGTGTAAACCCATTTCCCGTTTTCCCAGTATCTGCCTTTTTGAGTAACCTCTCTGATATTTATTTCGGGATTGAAATTAGTGGCAAAAGGTTTTCCATGATCACCGGCATTACAATCAACTATATCAAGATAGTGTATTTCGTCAAAATGATGTTTTGCAGCATAAGCAGTAAAAACTGAAGTTACACCCGGATCAAACCCACAACCGAGAATGGCAGTTAACCCGGCATTTTTATATTTATCGCGGTAAGCCCACTGCCAGCTGTACTCATATTTAGCTTCATCAAGAGGTTCATAGTTTGCAGTATCAAGATAAGCCACACCGGTTTCCAGACAGGCATCCATGATATGAAGATCCTGGTAAGGCAGAGCTACATTGACAACAATATCAGGTTTGAAAGAACGGATTAATTCAACAAGCTGCGGAACGTTATCTGCATCTACCTGAGCAGTCTTTATCATGTCTTCCCCTACCTTGCGCGCTATATCATCGCACTTTGATTTATTCCTGCTGGCCAGCATAATATCACTAAATACTTCCGGAAGAGAAACCATCTTATGAATTACAACAGTCCCTACTCCACCTGCTCCTATTACTAATACTTTTCCCATTGATTTATTCTTTTTTTATTACTATCAGTCATTTTTTGTTTAATTGTCCTGAATCCGGCCATTTAATAATGAATGTTTGTTTCAAATATAATATATATTGTTATGTGTATTGTTGATTTTTATCACTCAACCCAATTCAAAATTATTTTGATTTATCTTTGCATTCTGTAATTCCTGACATGAAACTGATAAATCCACTGGTAATACTAAGAGTATTAAGTACAATTCTGTTTCTTGAAACAATTGCATTTCTCATTTGTTTGCCTGTAGCACATATATTTAATGAATCTCCTTATCCTTTTCTTTGTTCTGCATTGATATCGATAATAATATCTGTATCATTTTTTCTCTTATCAAAGAATACATCTATTGATAAAATAACCAACAGAGAAGGTTTCATTGTCGTTTCTCTTTCATGGTTCTTATTCTCAATACTCGGCACGGTCCCTTATGTGCTTAGCGGAAGTGTCTCATCATTTATCGATGCTTTTTTTGAGTCTGCTTCAGGCTTTACTACTACGGGAGCAACCATAATAAAGGACATTGAAATATTACCTTTTTCCATCATGTTCTGGAGAAATCTCACCCAATGGATTGGAGGTCTTGGAATAATACTACTTGTAATAATTATCCTACCATCACTTAAGATGACTGCACAACAGTTGCTGAGCATGGAATCATCTCTAAAGGAAAAGATCCTTCCAAAGACAAAGGCAATTGGTTACCGCCTTCTCTACATATATCTGGGTCTGACTCTTATAGAAATTATTCTGCTTTACGTGGGGGATATGAACCTGTTTGACAGTATCTGTCATACTCTTAGTACAGTCTCAACAGGCGGATATTCAACACGTAATACCAGTATATCAGAATATTCATCTTATTCCCAGATAATTATTGCAATATTTATGTTTCTTTCGGGTATAAGTTTTGTTATATACTATTACCTTGTGAAATTACGCCTAAGGAAGATCGTCAAAAACGAAGAATTATGGTTCTATACTGCTTTTACTGTTGCAGCGGGAATAGCAGCAACTCTCATCCTTTTCCATAACGGAGGTATTATTTTCAGTAATGCTGTGAAAGAAGGTTTTTTCCAGGTCATTTCAATAATAACGACAACAGGATTTACTTCAACAGATTATTTAAAATGGCCTTCCGCAGGTGTAATGCTGATTTTTATTCTACTTTTTACCGGTGCAAGCACCGGTTCCACTACAGGTGGCATAAAAATGCTCCGGCATTTACTTGTAATCAAAAATATCAGGAATATTTTCAGGAGAATAATACATCCCAGCGCCATTTCACAGATAAAATTAAACGGGAAGCTTATTAATGAGAATGTCAATTTATCAGTTATCTCATTCGTAGTCTTCTATCTTTTTATTTTTATTATCGGCACTATTTTGATTGTTCTCACCGGGTCTGATCCTGTTACTTCAGCCAGTGCGGTAATAAGCACACTGGGCAACACCGGGCCGGGACTGGGCTCAATTGGACCGATCTATACTTATGCCCCAATGTCTGATACCAGCAAAGTGATCTTCAGTTTTCTGATGATTATCGGAAGACTTGAGATAAACACTATTTTTATTCTTTTCACAAAATCATTCTGGAGACTATAGTACTCCTCTCTCATGATTCTCATGTTCCTTTAAAAAACTTCTTATTTCTTCAAGTATTAAAGGAGTACCAACATTTGCCCAGTAACCTCTGTCATGCCTCCATGTATGTATTCTGTGTTCTGTTGAAAGTCTGATATATACTGAAGTCATTGTATTTATTCCGGAATCCATAAACTTAAAAATAACAGGATCTATTATATGTATTCCCGAGAAAGCTATTTCAGAGAGCGATTGGTTTTCACGTGTCACTATTTTTTCTCCGGTATTCTTATTTATCCAGCCACACAGCAATCCTTCACTGTTGACAAGAAACATTCTGGCTCCTTTACGTGCTCTCACTGCCAAAGTAGCCAGACCATCATTTTTCAAATGATAAGTGTATAATTGAGTAAGATCAAGATCTGTAACTATATCAACATTATAAAGCAGGAAAGGATCTGAATTAAAAAAATCCCGTGCTTTAAATAATCCCCCTGCTGTTTCATATAACATCTCTCTTTCATCCGATACGGTTATTTGGAAACCCTTTTTTTTCAGCTTGTGTATCTCTTTTTCGACCATACTGGCAAGATGATGAATATTTACTATAATATCATCAAAGCCGGAAGATGAACATTTTTCCACAGCCCTTCTGAGGAGAGTCTTACCATTAACATCAACAAGGGCCTTGGGTATTTCCTGGGTTATCCTTCCTAATCTTGTGCCCTTGCCCGCTGCCAGGATCATTGCTTTCATCCTTTTATCTAATTGATTTCAGATAACAGATCCCTAAATAAGGGAGTATCCGGGACAGATCTAATAGTTTTAAACAGTTCCGGAAGATAAATACATGATTCTCCTTCTTCTGAAATTTTTATCAGATTATTCACTCCGGGAACGATACTCTCAGTAAAAGTAGGCTTTTTCTCATACAATCCCCTGAACCCAAAAGCGCCTAGGGCCTGCATGACCCGTATCATACTGAAGCCATAATAATAGTCCAGATATTTATTTTTATCTTCTCCTGTAATAGAACAGAAGTTATTAATATAATAACCAAGTAGTTCTTTCCGGTCCTGATCGGCCATTTGAATTTTTGCATCGTAGAGTAATGAAGCTACATCATATTGTGGAGCCCCCGCCCTGCCTCCCTGGTAATCAATAAACCACGCTTCATTATCAAGAATCATCACATTGGCTGTCTGAAAATCGCGATAGAGAAAATAGTCCTGTCTAACCTGAAGAAGATAATCACAAAGAACAATAAAATCCTTCTCCAGCAACTTTTCATTAAATGGTACAGCCATAAGCTTAAGAAACATGTACTTGAAATAATTCAGATCCCACATCATCGACTGTCTGTCAAAATGTTTATGAGGATAGCACAGATTTAGATCAATGCCTTGAATGCCAATTGTTTGAAAAAGAATTAAAGAGTCCAGTATCTTCTTATACAAATCTTTTGTATTCTGATCAAATCCTGATGATACAGGTTTATTTTCAAGCCACAAATACAGGTTATCATTTCCCAGATCCTGAAGGAAATAAATACAATCGTCCGGGAAATAATAAAAGATTTCAGGTACATTGAGTCCGGCTTTGAGGAAATGTCTTGAAAAACCAACAAATGCTTCATTTTCTTCTCTTACAGGATTATAGGCAGCAATAATGGTATATGAGGATTCTTTTATTCTGAAATATTGTCTGTCTGATCCTGATCGTGGTAAAGAATTGATCAGTATTTCACTTTTACCGTAACTATCAAAATACAGATTTTTTATTTTATTTATAATATCTGCCATTATGTAAAAAACTAAAAAATAAATCAGTTATACAATACGTAAAAATAACAATTTAAGCTTACGGCTGGTCTGCCGGAAAAAATTCTTATTTTTGTGCGCTTAAGATATTATTGCTACCAACAAGCTGTTTTATCAATGCTCATACGCAGATCATGTTTATACTTAGTATGTCTTTTGGTGTTTTTCACTTCATCAAAAGCACAGAAAACTAATCCCCCTTATTTGCAATATATGTATCATCCGTGGGTTGACTCCGTTTGTCAATCCCTTTCTGTTGATCAGAAGATAGCACAATGTATATGGATACCTTCATGGTCCAATAATGACACCATACAACAGGCAAAGACTATTGAAACAATAAAAAGGTATGGAATAGGTGGAATTATTTTTTTTCAGGGAAGTCCGGAAAAACAGGCTGAACTAATCAGGCACTATCAGGAAATCACAAATGTACCACTGATAACAGCGATGGATGCAGAATGGGGAGTTGGGATGAGGCTTTCCGATACAGAGGAATTTCCTTATCAATTAACTCTTGGTGCAATACGTAACGATTCGCTTATTTACAGGTTTGGCAAAGCTGTGGCAGAACAGTGCAGACGATCAGGCATCGATGTCAACCTGGCTCCAGTAGCTGATATCAATAATAATCCTTTGAATCCCGTCATCAACTACAGGTCATTCGGTGAAAACAGGGACAATGTAACTGAAAAAGCCTCTCTTTATATGAAAGCCATGGCTGATTATGGCATCATGGGTACTATTAAACACTTCCCGGGTCATGGTGATACTGACACCGACTCACACTCTGATTTGCCGGTGATCAGACATTCACGGGAAAGGCTTGATTCGGTTGAACTCTATCCATTCAGAAAACTGATAAATGAAGGAGCCGGAATAATTATGACTGCTCATCTTGATCTGCCTGCTCTTGATACCGTCAACCACCTCCCTGCCTCTCTCTCACCACTGATCATCCAGAGATTATTGAAAGAGCAGCTTGGATACCGTGGACTGGTCATAAGCGATGCTATGAACATGAAAGGCGTTACAAAATATTACAAGCCCGGAGAAGCGGAAGCAATAGCATTCAGAGCTGGAAATGACATTATAGAATATATCCCCGATATAGAGGCAGCAATAAGAGAAATAAATAATGATATTTCATTAAAAAGGATAACAACAGATGAAATAGATCAGAAATGCAGAAAGATACTTGCCCTTAAATACTGGTCACTACAGCATAAAAGCAGTCCTGCAGATGTAAAAAGTATCAGAAAAGATCTTAATTCCCCGGAAATAAAGGCACTCATACATGAGCTTTTTGCCAATGCTTTGACTCTTCTCAACAACAAACAAAATATTATTCCGGTAAGAAACACCGATAAACTGCAAATTGCCACCTTAGCTGTTAATAAAAGTGGAATCACTTCATTTCAAAAGAGGATCGCATCATATATAACTGCTGATCATTATAATATAAATGTGTCTGATCCCGGCAGGTCTGCTGCTTTGCTTGACAGTCTCAGGAGTTATGATCTGATTATTGCGGGAGTATATGATCTCGACCAGCGCCCGAACAGGCAATTCGGCATAAGCCCTGAGTTAAAGAAATTTATCGACACCCTTAATTCAGGACATAAGTGTATCATTTCCTGGTTTGGAAATCCATATTCACTGGATAAAATACACTCATTGGAAGAAACAGAAGGATTGGTGCTTGCGTACCAGGAAAATGAATACACTGAAGATCTGGCTGCTCAACTGATTTTTGGCGCTATAGGTGCAAGAGGGTCATTACCTGTAACAATAAACAGCAAATGGCAATACAATTATGGTATAATAACTCCCGGGGGGCTCAGAGTTCAATACGGGTTCCCCGAAAATGCCGGTATGTCATCCTTCCTGATAACAAAAAAAACTGACTCGCTCATCTGTAACGCACTAAAGCTGAATGCTTTTCCGGGATGTGAGATAATGGTCGCCAGAAAAGGCATAGTGATCTTTCATAAAACTTACGGCTTTCATTCTTATGACAGTGTACATGAAGTAAAAAAAGATGACTTATTTGATCTCGCATCAATAACAAAGATCGCTGCCACTCTTCCCGGTTTGATGCTACTTGATACAGAAGGCAAATTTTCACCGGATGAAAAACTTTCGACATATCTGCCTGAATTCCGAAGATCTGATAAAGGAGATCTTAAAATGACAGAAATACTTACACATCAGTCAGGATTTATGTCATGGATCCCTTTCTGGAAGATGACAGTAAAAAAAAACGGGCAGCTTAAAAAAAGGTTTTTCAACTCCGGATATTCAGATAAATATCCTCTGACCGTCGCTCACGGTCTATACATTAAGGAGACTTTCACAAAAAAAATCAGGAAAGAAATCAGGAAATCACCTCTCGGGGAAAAGAAATATTTGTATTCAGATCTCGGATTTATATTAATACCTGAAATAATCGGTAATTTATCAGGTGAAGAATGGTATGATTATATATCATCAGGAGTGTATCAAAAGATCGGTGCAGAAAATATAGTCTTCAATCCATATTTGAAATATCCTCCTGAAAGAATAATACCGACAGAATATGACTCTTTGTTCCGGCAACAGTTATTACATGGTACAGTTCACGACGAAGGGGCTGCGATGCTTGGAGGGATATCCGGACATGCCGGTTTATTCTCCACGGCCAACGATCTTATGAAATTAATGGAGATGTATCGTATGATGGGGGCATATTGTGGAGAACAGATTATAGGCAGGAAGGTAATGGAAAGATATACAAAGGTACAGTTTCCGGAAAACGACAACCGCAGGGGGCTGGGTTTTGACAAACCTGTTTTCAATAATTCCGAAGTCCCTCCGGAGGAATCGAATACCGCACGAAGTGCATCACCTTCTAGTTTTGGTCATACCGGCTACACAGGCACCTACGTATGGATAGATCCAGAATATGAAATGAGTTTTATCTTTCTTAGCAACAGAGTTTTTCCCACACGTGACAATAACCTTATCACTAAGCTCAATTTAAGATCAAACCTGCTTCAGACATTCTATGATTCCATCATTGAATGACACAGCTTTGATAAAACATCTCTGTTTTTTAAAGCTTCCCTTTTTCAATGAACTTTTCTGACATTCTGTCTTTGGGGTATTTCTCTGAAAAATTAATCCAGTATTCGGCAATAGTACTCTTTATCTCTTTTCTCAATATCCACAGACCTGACAAATTGGGAACGGCCATAAAGGCTATTGTGATATATGACAGTGACCAAATAATAGTTGTATCGGTAAATGAAGCTAAAAAGAAGGCTAACACATAGATAATCCTGTAGAAAATTACATAGCGCGGACCTGCAAGATATGTTAAAGCTCTGTCTCCGTAATATGACCATGATATTGCTGTTGAAAAAGCAAATAACAAAATACCTATTGAAACGATATAACGCCCCCATTTCCCCAAAAAACTACGCTCAAATGCGAGTGTGGTGAGAGGAGCACTGTGAATAAGTGATTTTCCTACAATAGTCATGGAAGCTGAAGAAGGTTGCCATTTACCATCCACAACCCGTATTTGTCCGCTATAAGGTGATTTATTATCATAAAATGTATAATCTTCTGCAAGGGATCTGGAACAAACAAGGGAAAGAGGATTCTGTATTTTACCATCAATTATAGTAAGTTCACCACTAAAGAGAGGTAGTGCTTTTCCGTCCCTGATAAAATCAATGACCATCTGTTTTTGTTCAGGAATATTTTCATTATAAACCTGATCCAGGAAGATCATATCTGCATCCTGGAACTGGTTTTCAATTTTTTCTGTCCACACTCCGGAGGAGAGTATAGTCAGACCCGTAAGGGTACAAATAATAATGGTATCAATAAAAGGTTCCAGAATGGCCACCATCCCTTCTGATACCGGTTCAGGAGCTCTGGCTGCTGAATGAGCTATAGGAGCTGATCCCTGACCTGATTCATTGGAAAAAAGCCCTCTGTTTACACCTCTGTTGATAGCGTACGAAACAGAAGCTCCCATAAAACCACCAACCGCTGCTGTTCCGGTAAATACAGTTGAAAAGAGTGAAATAACAGACGGAATAATATTTTCATAGTTAGTGATAATAACAAAAATCGCTCCCAGAAAATAGAAAACCGCCATAGTTGGAACCAGTCTTGAGGTGACATTAGCAATACGCTTTATGCCTCCTATTATGATCAGGGCAAGCAAGACAGACAGAACTGCCCCAGTTATAATATGATCTATTCCAAAAGTTGTAAATATTGAATTGGAAATACTGTTTATCTGAGGCAAACTGCCAGTCCCAAAAGAAGATAAAACTGTTGCAGCTGCAAAAAAACCGCCCATAAAGACCCCAGTCCTGATTATTTTCCCGTTTTTTGTTTTTATATTCAGTCTCTTCTTCATATAATACATTGGTCCGCCTGAAACTGTGCCATCCGGTAGAATATCGCGGTATTTATGAGAGATTGACACCTCTGCGAATTTAGTACACATACCTATGGAAGCAGTTATCAGCATCCAGAAAAGAGCAGCAGGACCGCCCAGATGAATGGCCAGAGCAACACCTGCTATGTTCCCAGTGCCCACAGTTCCCGACAATGCTGTTGCAAGTGCCTGAAAATGTGATGTATCTCCAACATCAAGATGGTGATCATACTTCCCTTTAACTACATCTATCGCATGCCTGAAATATCTGATTTGAGGGAATTTAAGATATATAGTAAAAAAAATACCTGTTCCCAGTAGAAGAATGACAAACCATGGATGGCCTCCGATATAACCATCAAGCATTACAAGAAAATCATTTATTTTTTGCATAGTGAATGGTGATAGTTATCAAAACATTCTCTTCTAAACAAATGTAATGATTTACACCAGAGATCAAAATCAAATATTTATATGGGTCAGGATTAAAGAGAAAATATCGTATTTTATATCATTTCTGCTTCATTCATTAATTTTGAATAAACTACAGAGGCAAATAAAAAATAAAAAGAAAGAAATCAATCAGGGACTGACTCTTTCTTTTTCTGGTGCCCAGAACAAGACTCGAACTTGCACACCGTTGCCGGCACCAGCCCCTCAAGCTGGCGTGTCTACCAATTCCACCATCTGGGCAGATTGCTTCAGAATCAATTACCCAGAGTATTAAACGATAATCCGGTCTATACACTGAGTAATGAATTCCTCACTTCTCCTGTGCCCAGAACAGGACTCGAACCTGCACATCATTGCTGACACTAGTCCCTGAAACTAGCGCGTCTACCAATTCCGCCATCTGGGCAATTCAACTCAGAACAATATGTTGCCTTCTTCATTTTCTTTTTCTTCCGGACTTTTCAATGTTTAACACTGTCTGTTCCCGGGACACTATGCTCTGATCTTTTCAATAGCGGGGACAAAAATAACAAAAAAATTATTAACAATTATCCGCGTATCATAGAAAAGTATATTTTTGCACACTGATATAAGAAAATAATGAAGAGCACATTTAAAATGAAGAATATATATAAACAGGTAAAAAAGCATTTAATCCTTTTAATATATCAATAAAAGGGTCTGAATTATCTGCAAATGAGAATTATTGCTCCTGATAGATATAACAGACCTGCCCTTGAAAAGCAGGTTTTTTTCTAAATAAACGAACTATGAGTATAGTAAAAGTAATGAAATTCGGAGGGACATCAGTCGGTAGTCCTGAAAGGATGAAGGCCTTAATCCCATTAATAACCGACAATGAAAGTAAGATTGTTGTACTCTCGGCCATGTCAGGAACAACCAACAGCCTGATTGAGATAACAGACCTCCTCTCCGGTGGTAAAATAAAAGAAGCTTCAGAAAAAATTGAAGAGTTAAAAACCAGATACCACAAAGTAGTTGACGAGTTGTACGAAGATAAAATCTATGAAAAAACCGGCCACGAACTTATTGATTCACATTTCGGTTATATAACCGGTTTTGTAACCAAACAATTCACCAGGACGCAAGGAAAAGCCATTGTAGGAGAAGGTGAACTTATTTCAACTGCCCTCGTTCATAATCTGTTACTGGAAAAAGGTTTTAAATCCATCCTCTTACCAGCTCTTAATTTCATGCGTATTGACAAGGATGGTGAACCCGATTATTATTACATTGAAGAAAACCTGAAAAGAGAACTCACAAAATATGATTCTGACAGCATCCTGATAACTCAGGGCTTTATCTGCAGAAATGCATCCGGGGAAATTGATAATCTCAAACGGGGAGGAAGCGATTTCACTGCGTCAATAATTGGTGCCGTTCTCAAAGCCGGCGAGATCCAGATTTGGACTGATATCAATGGTTTTCATAATAATGATCCGCGTTTCGTCGAAAAGACAGAAGTTATTCGTGAATTATCATTTGATGAGGCAGCTGAACTGGCATATTTCGGTGCAAAGATACTGCATCCTGCTACTGTCAATCCTGCAAAGACAAATAACATTCCTGTTCGCCTTAAAAATACTCTGGAACCGGAAGATGATGGGACTCTTATAACTGCAAAAAGTGATCTGGCGGAATACAAGGCTGTTGCAGCAAAAGACGGAATATCTGTCCTGAGAATCAGATCAGACAGGATGCTGATGGCCTATGGATTTTTAAGAAAAGTCTTTGAGATCTTTGAAGCCTACAGAACTCCCATTGATATGATCACAACATCTGAAGTGTCTGTATCAATCACAATAGACAACCCGGAACACCTTGACGAGATAGTTAAGGATCTCAGCGAATTCGGATCTGTCGATATTGAACTAAATCAATCAATTATATGCGTTGTGGGGGATTTCAGGACAGGGAAAATTGGTTCTGCCCCTGAAATATTCAAAGCACTTAATTCGATACCTATCAAGATGATATCCTATGGTGGAAGTGACAATAATATATCTCTGCTGATAGATACAGCAGAGAAAACCAAAGCTCTAAGAATGCTCAGTAAACACTTATTTGGAAAAAAGAAATGATGAACAAAGAAACAATTAAGAAATTCAGGAATATTAAGACACCATTTTATTACTATGATTTGGACATTCTTAATTCCACACTTGATATACTGAAAGAAGAATCCGCTAACTCCGGAATAAAACTGCACTATGCTCTAAAGGCTAATCCCAACCCAAGAATACTTAAACAAATAGCTGATTATGGTCTTGGTGCCGACTGTGTCAGCTGGAATGAAATTGACGCTGCACTCAAAGCAGGTATTGAACCTTCCGAAATTGTTTTTGCAGGCGTTGGTAAAAGCGATGAAGAAATAGAAAATGCCGTCAAGGCTGATATTTTTTGTTTCAACTGTGAGTCAATTCCTGAAATGGAAGTAATAAACGAAATAGCATCAAAACAAAATAGGGTTACAAGAATAGCTTTAAGGATCAATCCCTTAATTGAAGCACACACACATAAGTATATTACTACAGGAATTGAAGAAAGTAAATTCGGGATAAATACATGGGAACTGGAAGATGTTGTTAAAAAACTTAAAGATCTGCAATTCATACAACTCATTGGCATTCACTTTCATGTTGGATCGCAGATAACACAGATGTCGGTATTTCAAAGTCTCTGTTCCCGTATTAATGAGTTACAGGAATGGTTCAGTTCAAGGAATGCTCCACTGAGAGTGATCAATATTGGCGGAGGTCTTGGCATTGATTATGAGAATCCTGAAAACCAGCCCAAATTCAAAGAGTATTTTTCCCTTGTCAAAAAATTTATCCAGTTAAAACCTGGCCAGGAATTACATTTTGAACCAGGCAGGTCAGTAGTAGGCCAGTGTGGCTCACTTATATCCCGTGTCCTGTACGTTAAGCCGGGCAGTAACACTCTTTTTGCTGTTCTGGATGCAGGGATGACTGATCTGATAAGACCAGCCTTATATCAGGCATATCATAAAATAGAGAACCTGACATCTGATGGAAAGAAACTCAGGTATGATGTTGTGGGTCCTATTTGTGAGTCATCTGATACTTTTGGCAAATCGGTTTATTTACCGGAAACACACAGAGGAGATTTTATAGCAATCAGGTCGGCGGGAGCCTATGGAGAAGCAATGGCCTCACGGTATAATCTAAGGCCTCTGCCGCAAGCAGTATTTTCAGATGATCTGCAGAAATAATCCGTACCTGGCACAAGTGCTTTTTATTTAAAACTCCCGGCCCCACAGACCTTACGGTAAGGTTACCGAATAATACCCAGACTGTACAGGAAGACGAAAGCTATGGCTACTGGTGCTACAAATTTTACAATAAATATAAAGACAGGTATCAGACTCCCCTTCAACAGGCCTCCACTCGTCAATTCGTCATTTGTCAGATCACGGCTATAAAACCAGCCGATAAACATTACGATGAACAGGCCTCCTACAGGCAGCATAATATTTGAGGTCAGAAACTCCAGAAAACTAAACAAGTTTCTGTCCAGAATACTGATGTTACCGAATACTCCAAAAGAGAGCACTGTTATTACTCCGAGTACAGAGACAGAAAGAGATGCAGCTACCGTTGCCTTTTTTCTGGACATTTTCAATTCTTCCACAAGATAGGCAACTATAACTTCCAGAACAGAGATTGTTGATGTCAGGGCTGCTATTGACAGCAAAAGAAAAAATACTACTGAAAAAACTGATCCCATGGGCATCTTATCAAAAATACCAGGTAATACAATATATGTCAGACCGGTACCTGAGGCCGGAGATCCACCCAGTGCAAAAACTGCAGGGAAAATTGCTATACCGGCCAGAACAGCTACAAGAGCATCTGCCAGTGTAATGTATCCCGCTGAAGCAAGAAGGTTTTCATCCTTTTTAATATATGACCCGTAAGTTATTAATGTCCCCATACCTACACTCAAAGAGAAAAAGGACTGCCCTAGAGCTTCCAGAATGATCTTTGGAGTTATCTTACTGAAATCAGGATGAAATAAAAAATGAAGACCAGCCTTACCTCCCGGTAGAGTAAGCGACCTGATACATAATACTATAAGAAGTAAAAAAAGAAAGGGCATCATTATTTTAGTGTACTTTTCAATACCCTTTTTCACCCCTGATATTATTATATAAGCAGTAAAACACATAAAGATTACAAACCACAGAACAGGGCGGAACGAACTGCTGAGAAAATCATCGAACATACCTGTCAGTTCGGTATCTGTTTTACCCATCAGATTACCGGTAAGAGACTGATAAAAATACTCCAGGGTCCACCCTGCTACTGTAGTATAAAATGCCAGTATCATAAAGGCAGCTGCAACACCCATTATACCAATCAGGCACCATGGTTTTCCCGGAGCAAGTTTTTTAAATGCCCCGTAAGGATTAAGCTGTGCCGATCTTCCTATTATAAATTCCGATGTCATAACAGGTATACCTATAACTGCGACACATAAGAGGTAAATAAGGAGAAAGGCTCCCCCTCCATTCTGGCCAACCAGATACGGGAAACGCCATATATTACCTAATCCTACTGCCGATCCGGCAACAGCAGCAACCACTGCAAATCGCCCTGAAAAACTATCACGAATAGCTGATATCTGGTTACTCATATATATAGTACTTTAGAATCCTGATGAAGCAATACTTTTCATAGTCCTTTAGCTGTGAAAGCCCGAAAGATAATAAACGAAATCTATTTCTTATAAACAGTCAGCATTAAAAATAACCCTTTATAAGCCCGGATTTATAGTTATATTAATTATCCAATAACCATGAATAATTACTTAACCCGTCGTCATTCCCTTGGTGACAAATATTATATGATCTGTTCAGAATTTCATTTATGCGCCTCAGAGTGATGATGACTTTTATTTCCCACAACTGGTTCACATACAAATATGATGGCCCCAAAGACCTCTAGATATTTCTGTTGATAAGAACAGAAAAAACAAGGAGCACAGAACTCTGTGATAAATGGAAAGTCTGCACTTCTTATGTTTTTATTAGCTCTGCTTATTTCTTAAGCTTTATACTCTTTTCGTACATAGCCGCCCATTCCTCATTTATTGACGTAGGAAAAGGTGATTGTTTCTCAGTATTGCTACGCTCTATTTTCTTTATTATATAATCCTTTTTACCGGTACGGCCACTTTTCCCATGATCCACAACATCGACCCATGCAGTAAACCTGTTGATCTTATTGGGCATTATTTCGGAAGTACGGATAAATGCCACGTCATCCGTTTTTAAGATATAATTATCATGATTTGTTTCCCAGACATCAACATAATATACATAAGGTCCGAGATGTGAGAATACAACAAGCCCCTCATTGTCAGTATAGCCCTCGGCCTGCAGATCTCTTTCAAATTCCCAGTCGAGTAATGTAGGATAAAGTCTTACACTGGCATCAGGGACAACATATTCATCGTAATATTCCAGGACAGTGATTTCAAGAAGCGTTGGTATCATTACATCAATCATCAATGATGTCTGATCCGAATCACCTGTATGCGAATAAACTGTCAGAGTAACCTCAAAAGTTCCTGTTCCGGTATAAACATGAACAGGATCAGGTTCATATGAAACAACCCCGTCTCCAAAATCCCATTCATACTCATGTGCATTATGGGAGCAACTGGAGAAATAAACAGCCTGTCCGACCTCAGGGGAAACAGTATCCACCTCAAAACCGGCTTCAGGAAATGACTCACACGAAATCATTATTGCCGGAATGAGAAACAGTATAAATAAAAGATTTTTCATCGGAGTAAAGTATTGTTTACAGTCAAAGAAATCAAATAACATGCCATCTTCTTTGGATTAGCGCTGAGAATAATAATAATTATGATCTGCTCTGTTTCCCGTCATTCTTTTTAAAATAATAATTATCTTTGCAGACCATTAAAAATAAGATATATTGGATGATTAAGATAACTTTCCCTGACGGAACGACAAAAGACTACAAGAAAGGTATCACAAGTCTGGAAATAGCTGAACAGATAAATCCCGGCCTTGCGAAAGAAGTATATGTAGCCACAGTGAACGGAGAAATCTATGACTTGTCGAGGCCGCTGTATAATGATAGTACATTAAAACTGCATAAATGGGATGATGAAGAAGCCAGGCATGCTTTCTGGCATTCATCTGCTCATTTAATGGCTGAAGCTCTTGAGTCGCTTTACCCTGGCATTAAATTTGGTATTGGACCGGCTATTGAAAACGGGTTTTATTACGATGTTGACCCTGCAGACGATACAGTTATAACAGAAGCTGATCTTCCCATAATCGAAAATAAGATGAAAGAACTGGCTTCTCTTAACCAAATCTTTACACGCAAGGAAGTAACCAAAAAAGAAGCTTTTGATCTCTTCACAAAAAAAGGTGATGAATATAAGACAGAGCTTATAAATGAACTTGAAGACGGAACAATAACATTATATTCAAGTGGTAATTTCATTGATTTATGCCGTGGACCACATCTTCCGTCAACAGGATCAGTAAAAGCCATTAAGCTTACAAGTATTGCAGGAGCTTACTGGCGGGGAGATGAAAAAAGGAAGATGCTTACAAGGATATATGGCATCACATTCCCACGGCAAAAGATGCTTGATGAGTATCTGGTTATCCTGGAAGAAGCAAAAAGAAGAGATCACAGAAAAATAGGCAAAGAACTGGAACTCTTTTCTTTTTCACCCAAAGTTGGCATGGGGCTGCCGCTGTGGTTACCGAAAGGGGCGGATATACGTCAGAATCTTATAGATTTTCTTACCAGGCTATTAAAGAAACACGGTTATAAAATAGTGGCCACTCCTCACATCGGAAATGTGAACCTGTATAAATTATCCGGACATTATGAGAAATACGGTTCCAGTTCCTTCCAACCCATGTCTACTCCGCAGGAAGGAGAACAATTCATGCTTAAGCCGATGAATTGCCCACACCATTGTGAGATATACAATGTGACACCTCATTCCTACAAAGAGTTACCTGTCCGACTGGCTGAGTTTGGTACTGTTTACAGGTATGAACAAAGCGGTGAACTTCATGGTCTGACAAGGGTAAGGAGTTTCACACAGGATGATGCACATCATTTTTGCAGACCTGATCAGTTGAGAGAAGAATTCAAGAAAATAATTGATCTCATACTCTATATTTTTAAAATTTTAAATCTCAACGATTTTACGGCACAGATATCTCTCAGGGATCCTGATAATAAAGAAAAATATATTGGTACTGACGAGAACTGGGATAAAGCTGAACAGGATATTATCAGTGCCGCAGGCGAAAAGAACCTGATCACAACTGTTGTTCGCGGTGAAGCAGCTTTCTATGGTCCGAAACTCGATTTCATGGTAAAGGATGCTATCGGGCGTAAATGGCAGCTTGGTACAATACAGGTCGATTATAACCTTCCTGAAAGATTTGATCTTTCATATACAGGAAGTGACAACCAGAGACACAGACCGGTAATGATACACCGTGCAGTATTTGGTTCTCTGGAAAGATTCATCGCAGTGCTAATAGAAAACACTGCAGGTAAATTTCCTTTGTGGCTTGCCCCGGAAAAAGCTGTTATTATCCCTGTAAGCGATAAATTCAATGATTATGCATTAAAAATTTTGCAAATTCTAAATAATTCCGATATTTGCACCTTAATTGACGACAGAAGCGAGAAGCTTGGTAAGAAGATCAGGGATAATGAATTAAAGAGGATTCCTTATCTTCTTATCGTTGGTGAAAAAGAGGTTGAAAACAACACTGTTTCTATTCGCAAACAGGGTGATGGCGATAAAGGCAATATGACGATTGACGAATTCGTTAGTTTTATTAAGGAAGAAATAAATAAAGAGCTCTCACTTTGACAGCTGAAATAAACAGATTAGTAACTTAAATAAGGAGGATAAAATTATATCAGGACCAATCAGAAGAAGGCCTGCAAGGGTTACCCAGCCGGCTCACAGAATTAACAACCGGATCACTGCAAGAATGGTCAGGGTTGTAGGTGAAGAAATAGAAACCCAGGTCATGAGTATCCAGGATGCTCTCAGACTGGCTGATAAAATGGAACTTGATCTGGTTGAAATCTCTCCGAATGCTGATCCACCTGTATGTAAAATTATTGATTATCAGAAATACCTTTACCAACAAAAAAAGAAACAAAAAGAGCTGAAGGCAAAAGCGACCAAAATAGTCGTAAAAGAAATACGATTCGGCCCAAACACTGATGATCATGATTATAATTTTAAACTTAAACATGCTGTCAGGTTCCTTGAAGAAGGATCCAAAGTAAGAGCGTACGTCTTCTTTAAAGGAAGATCGATCTTATTTAAAGAACAGGGTGAATTACTGCTTTTAAGATTCGCCAGTGATCTGGAAGAATACGGTAAAGTGGAACAGTTGCCCAGACTGGAAGGGAAAAGGATGATAATCTCCATCTCTCCAAAAAAGAAGAAGTAGTATTATAATTATATAGAAGATGCCAAAAATGAAGACAAATCCGGGAGCCAAGAAACGATTTACCCTCACCGGAACAGGAAAGATTAAAAGAAAACATGCATATAAAAGCCATATACTTACCAAAAAAGCTACGAAACGTAAGAGAAATCTTACCTATTTCGGACTGGTAGACAAGGCAGATGAAAAAAACATTAAGCTTCTGTTACCTGGAAAATAGGTATATGTTGATATAAAAATAAGTATTAACAGAGTGCCCAGCTATATAAGTGTTCGCCCTGTGGCGAAACGCTGACACTCATAATAATTGAATTATGCCAAGATCAGTAAATTCAGTCGCTTCAAGAGCGCGCAGAAAAAAAATCCTTAAACAAACAAAAGGAAATTTCCTTTCAAGGAGAAATGTTTATACTGTTGCAAAAAACACCCTTGAAAAAGGTTTGGGTTATGCCTATCGTGACAGGAAAAAGAAGAAAGGACAATTCAGATCACTCTGGATCCAGAGAATAAATGCCGGAGTAAGACAATACGACATGAGTTATTCAGAATTTATCGGAAAACTGGATAAAAAAGGAATACAACTGAACAGAAAATCACTTGCCGACCTGGCAATGAACCATCCGGAAGCTTTTAAAGCTATCGTGGAAAAAGTTAAGTAAATTTATTTTACTCTCATAAACATCCGCCTCAGGCGGATTTTTTTTATCCCCTGAGCTTCTTTATCAATTGAAAGCCAGATAAACTTCGGCTTGCCAACCACATGATCTTCAGGAACAAAACCCCAGTACCTTGAATCGGCTGAATTATGGCGGTTATCCCCCATCATAAAGTAATAATCCATTTTGAAAGTATAACTGCTGACAGGTTCACCGTTTATTAATATCACTGATCCCTCTGCTTTCAGGTCATTATCTTCATATACATCAATAATGCGCTCGTATAATTTCAGATTTGAAGAATCGAGCCCAACAGTGCTTCCTTTCGAAGGAATCCATAAGGGACCAAAATTATCTTCATTCCACGCGAGATTTTTATCGTAGGGAAAAATTGAAAAAGAAAATTCTCCCGGACGCGATGTGGCAGGAGCTACACCAGTCACATTGGTGAATTTTGAAATAGCAGCTGCAGAAGAACGCGTTAACGGAAGATAATACACTGTATTGGAGACCATTGCCTGATCGGACCTGCTTATACCAAGCCGCTCAAATGCCTTGGGATTAATGCTTGTCCCATCTGTTGTAACATAATAGCTTGTTTGCTGTGTAGTGTTTTCCTGTATTATTTTCCCGTTAACATACAGATCTCCTTTTATAATCTGTATAGTGTCTCCGGGTAGTCCAACACACCTCTTAACATAATTATCACGCCTGTCTACTGGCCGGTAAATAATTTCATAATTATTCCATACCTCTTCCCTAGCCAAAGAAATGAAATATTCAATGGGCATTGGACTATTATTTCCAAAATTATACTGTTCCTGCATTTGCTTTGCCATTCTCCTGATAATCTCATAATAACTGATATTAGGCTCCTCTACTGCCACAGTATCACCTGCAGGAAAATTAAACACTATCGGATCGCCACGTTCAACCTGACCGCCACCAACAAGACGCTTATACGGCAGTACAATCAGATTTGACCATGATTTACCTTTTATGATTGGTAGTGTGTTCGCTGTAAACGGAAATGCGATCGGAGTATTCGGCAGTCTGGGTCCATAGGCCAGCTTACTCACAAACAAATGGTCTCCAACCATAAGTGATTTTTCCATTGAAGGAGTGGGAATACGATAATTCTGAAACAGAAAAATATTGATCAGGGTCACTGCTACAACGGCAAATATAAGAGCATCAAGCCATTCGACAAACTGGCTGTTCTTGCCATTTCTCTTTTTCCAGAAGGTCCAGTTTACCTTTTCCGAAACATAAACATCAAAGATAATACCCAGCCCAAAAAGAAGCCAGTAATTGCCTATCCAGATAACAACTATAATATATAGTATTGCAGCCAGGGCAAACTTGAAATATTTACTTTGCAAAAAATTAGTCATGTCAGACAATTGGTTATGAAGCGGTAAAAGTATAAAATATTATCAGAACCCAAGCACATCATTCATCGTGAAAACACCTTTTTTGTTTTGTATGAACTCAGCAGCGATTACAGCACCCAGGGCCAGTCCTTTTCTGTTTTTAGATTCATGTCTGATACTGATTATATCATTTTCAGACTCCCAGGCGACAGTATGAATACCCGGAATCATTCCTTCACGTACTGAGCTTACAGGCACCTTTTTTCCTTCTTTTTCATTTGCAAAGCACCATCCTTCATAGCCGGAATTGTTATCCCTGATGTCATCAGCAAGAGTTATTGCAGTTCCACTGGGAGCATCAAGCTTCTTAACATGATGTATCTCTTCAATTGAAACATTATAATTCCTATGACGATCCATCTGTTTTGCCAGTTCTTTATTAAGATTAAAGAGCAGATTGACTCCAATACTGAAATTTGAAGAATGGATGAAAGAAGTATTGTTAGCCTTACATAGACTGATAGCTCTGTCAATATCCTTAAGCCAGCCCGTTGTACCAGACACAACCGGAACACCGGCTTCAAGACAGACAGAGATATTCTTCAAAGCAGAATCCGGAAAAGAAAACTCGATTGCAACATCAATTCCCTTCAGGTTATCAGCTGTCAGTTCCCCGGCATTATCTATGTCTATGGCAAGACCTGTTGCATGACCTCTTTTCAGAGCTATTTCCTCTATAGCATGACCCATCCGGCCATAACCTATTAATGCAATATTCATTACAGTTTTTTTTTTGCGAAATTATTGCTTTTAAAGAAGGAGACACAATAATCCCCTGATAAAATTCTTAAAAAGAAGTTAAATTCTTTATTTTTCCAGTGATTCAAATATCCTCATTGCTTCTTCCCTGTCTGATCCGCAAAACTCCGGCTCCGGTTTAAAATCAATACAAACCTTTGGTCTGGAAGGATCACCGTAAAGAGCACATTTATTATCATCTGTCAGATGAATACATCTGACTCCTGTCGGTTTTCCTCCCGGCATCCCGGGAATTGGAGATGAGATTGACAAAGCTATACAACAGGCACCGCAACCTGGTCGGCAATCCATAATATCTGAATTATAAACAGATATGAAAGATATAATTTATTTTATAAATAAATTATAATACACTGAAGCAAAACTTATTTCCCTCAAAACTTAAATAGTAATTATTTACTTTTTATACAGCATATTACAACTTGATAAATCTTTATATTTTTACAAAAAAATTTATGATGCGAATAGATATACTGACTGTTATGCCTGATCTTCTTGAAAGTCCGCTTAACTACTCTGTGGTTAAAAGAGCCAGAAATAAAGGTCTCGTTGAAATTAATATCATCAATCTCCGGGACTTTACAAAAGACAGGCACAGATCGGTCGATGATTATCCATTCGGTGGCGGGGCAGGTATGGTAATGATGATTGAACCTGTATTTGATGCTATTGGAAAACTGACAGGAGAACGCGGTTATGACGAAATCATCTATACATCTCCTGATGGAGAGCCTTTTAACCAGAAAATGGCAAATCACCTTTCTCTTAAAAACAACATCATTATTCTGGCAGGCCACTACAAGGGCATTGATCAAAGAATACGTGATCATCTGATCACCAAAGAAATATCCATCGGCGATTATGTTTTATCAGGAGGAGAAATACCTGCGGCTATAATTACTGATGCAATAGTCAGACTTATTCCGGGTGCCATAGGAGATGAACAATCCGCTCTGTCGGATTCCTTCCAGGATGATATTCTTGCTCCCCCACTCTATACCCGGCCTGCAGATTTCAAAGGATGGAAAGTACCGGACATTCTACTTTCCGGCAACATGCCCGAAATAGAAAAATGGAGACATGAACAGGCTCTTGAGCGTACAAAAAAACTGAGACCTGATCTGCACAAAGAAGATTAGTACTCCTGTTGCACATACAAAATTACAAATATCCGACACTCTGTAAAACCGCAACTTAACAGCTATTGTGGGGCATATCCCCTATTTTCTTTTGGAAATGCCAAAAAGCTTTTGTAACATTGTGACTTGAAATGCCTAAAGCTCAACTAATTAAATATCAATAACATGAATTCACAAGATTATATTGACCGGGAAGATAAATATGGAGCTCATAATTACCACCCTCTTCCCGTTGTACTTGAAAAAGGCAAAGGTCCATTCGTATGGGATGTAGAAGGGAAACGCTATTTTGATTTCCTGTCAGCCTATTCTGCACTTAATCAGGGTCATTGTCACCCGAAAATAATAAAAGCCTTAACTGACCAGGCCCCAATACTGACACTTACATCAAGGGCATTTTACAATTCTGTACTTGGAGAGTTTGAGGAATATATTACAAACTACTTCAAATATGACAAAGTATTACCAATGAATTCCGGTGCTGAAGCTGATGAAACAGCGCTCAAGCTTTGCAGAAAATGGGCATATAAGAAGAAAGGGATAAAAAAGAATCAGGCAAAAATAATCTGCTGTGGCGGAAATTTCCATGGCCGTACCATTACAATAATATCCATGTCAACAGATCCGGATGCAACAAATGATTTCGGCCCCTTTACTCCAGGTTTCATTAACATTCCTTACAATGATCTGTCTGCTCTTGAAAAGGCTCTGGAAGATCCCGATGTAGCAGCTTTCATTGTTGAACCCATACAGGGAGAGGCAGGTGTATTTGTACCTGATGACGGATATGTAAAGAAATCATACGACCTGTGCAAAAAACATAATGTGCTTTTCATTGCTGATGAGGTACAGACAGGACTGGGCCGTACAGGAAAGTTGCTTGCCTGTGATCATGAAGGCGTAAGACCGGATATCCTCATCCTCGGAAAAGCTCTCTCAGGAGGCATGATGCCCATTTCAGCCGTTCTGGCAGACGATGACATTATGCTTACTATTCTTCCGGGAGAACATGGTTCAACCTTCGGAGGCAATCCCCTTGCTGGAAAAGTTGCCATTGCAGCACTGGAAGTTATAAAAAATGAAAATCTTGCAGAAAATTCTGAAAGACTCGGGAAAATATTCCGCGATGAAATGAACAGCATCAAATCAGATATGATTGAACTGGTTAGAGGCAAAGGGCTATTAAACGCTGTCGTCATAAGACCCAAAGGTGGAAAAACAGCATGGGATGTCTGTCTGGCTATGAAGAATAATGGTGTAATTGCCAAACCAACTCATGAACATATCATAAGGTTTGCGCCTCCTCTTGTAATAACAGAAGAAGAACTGAGAGAAGCTATTTCTCTTATTAAAGATACTTTTAAACTGTTCGAATAAACCCTGGCATAGGGCTATATAAAATCCCTGATGCCGGATACCTTTGTCAGGTACCCGGTAAAAGCATTCAGGTACAGGTTTTCTATCTGTAGTAATACCTTATAACAAAAAAGATGCTTAAAAAAAATCTTTTAATAAACATCATACAACTTTCATGTGTGATGTTTATTTTTTTTCTGATATCATGTAACTCTCAGAAAGAAATAACGGCAGATGAACTATTTGATCATGTTACTTATCTTGCCTCCGATTCTCTTAAGGGAAGACTTACCGGTTCACCCGGAGACAGTCTTGCTGCCTTGTATATCAGGGATGATCTCTTATCATGTGGTTTTGTTCCTGCAACAGGAAAAGGATTTCAACGCTTTAGTGTAACAGGAAACATTTATGCCGGAAATAATAACTCTCTTTCAATTCATGAAAAGTCTTATACTCTCAATGAAGATTTTATGCCCCTGGCTTTCAGCTCTGATACTTTTCTTTCTGCAGATGTTGTATTTGCCGGATACGGTTTTAATATTCATAATGACAGCGTGGAATGGAATGATTATGAGGATTTGAATGTTAAAGACAAATGGGTAATGATTCTGAGAGCTGACCCAGATATTGACAAATCTGAGAGCAGATTTGAATCATGCAGTTCAGACATTGATAAAGCTCTGATGGCTAAAGATATGGGTGCTACCGGAATATTATTGGTATCAGGCAATACTTTTGACCCACAGGACCTACTGGAGCCACTAAATTCTGAATATCAATCTATTGACATACCTGCTATAAGAATAAAAAGATATATTGCAGATATTATTCTGTCCGGATCCGGCAAAAAAATTGAAGAACTTGAAAAACAAATTAACAAGACAGAAAAACCTCACAGCTTTCCTACTGGCACTCATATCAGTGCCAGATCTGAGATTATAAGGGAAATGTCAGGTACCAGAAATGTCGTAATGATATTACCAGGAGAAATTGATTCTCTCAAAGATGAATTTCTTATTATTGGAGCTCATTTTGATCATCTTGGCATGGGAGGTACTGGATCATCAAGCCGGACACCAGATACAATAGCTGTTCATTACGGGGCAGATGACAATGCATCAGGTATAGGGGCTATGCTTGAACTGGCGGAAAAATTTGCTCTTACGCCGGGCAGTCACCCAAGAAGTATTGTTTGTATAGCCTTTTCGGGAGAAGAGAAAGGACTCCTTGGTTCAAAATATTTTACTGAAAATCCCCTCATCGATCTGGCTGAAATAAACGCCATGATTAACCTTGATATGTTGGGACGTCTTCAGGAGACAAATATCCTTCAGGTAAGCGGAGCCGGTACGGCCACCCGAATGAAGGGCATCATAAATTCAATTAATGACTCAAGTATCTTAGAACTAACCGTTTCCGATGAAGGTTACGGACCTTCTGATCACTCATCTTTTTATGCAAAAGATATACCGGTATTGTTTTTCTCTACCGGAGCTCATCTCGATTACCATACTCCCTCTGACACTCACGACAAAATAAACTATGAGGGTATGGTAAAAGTAACATCCTTTATATTCGAAATAGCAGAGTTTCTTGCCTCCGATCCTGAAAGATTGAAGTTCACTGAATCGGGACCTTCTAGCGATCTCAGCAGACAAATGAGAAGAAGAGGGCTAACTCTGGGTATTATGCCCGATTTTGCAGGAAACATTAAGAATGGTCTAAGAGCTGACCTCGTCACACCAGGACGGCCGGCAGATCTTGGAGGCATGAAAAAAGGAGATATTATCACTGCCATCAACGGAAAACGGATCACAAACATTCAGGATTATATGTTCAGAATGGGGCAACTGGAAAAGGGACAAACAATCAATGTGGATGTATTACGCGACAGCACTAAGATATTATTATTAATACAACTATAAGGCCTTAATTGTATGAAACGAATCATTCTTTGGCTGATGGCAGTCCTGATAACAATCACTGCAGCAATTTATCAGCGAATGACCGGACCTACCAATCCGAAACGGGAGGAGATATCTCTGAATGATACTCTTCACAAAATAAGGCTCATAAGAAGCATTGGGCTTGATGAAAGATCGGAGATCAAACTCAGCATAAACGATTCTACCATCAAGGCCAGGGTTTACTACAAAAGATTTAAAACAGATGATGAATATCAGCAGGCTCCTTTCAGATATAAAGAGTATCCTGTCGATTCATTCATCATGAACAGAATTTTCGGTATTACGCGGGAAAAAGGCCTGTTTGCAGCCCTCCCCCCTCAACCTCCTGCCGGAAAAATTCAGTACTATATTGAATTCACTGATAAATATTGTATAAAAACCCTTATGAAAGAGTCGCCTGTAATAATACGGTACAAGGGTGGAGTACCTGTATGGATACTTACACCACATATCCTACTAATGTTCCTGGCGATGTTATTCTCCACTGCATCAGGCCTGTTTGCGGCCTTCAAAATGCCTGTATATAAGAAATATGGAACCATGACATTGTATCTTCTTATTGCAGGAGGTTTGATATTTGGCCCCATAGTCCAGAAATATGCTTTCGGAGAATTCTGGACAGGTATCCCTTTCGGATGGGATATGACTGATAATAAGTTGCTTATCACATTATTCTTCTGGATAGGAGCCGTAATTATGAACAGAAAAACAGAAAAACCATTTGTTACGATCATTGCTGCGGCGGTTTTACTCCTTGTTTATTCTATTCCACACAGCCTTTTCGGTTCTGAACTGGATTACAATACAGGAAAGGTTATTCAGGGATTTTCATTGTTTTTTTTCTATTTTCATGTCCCAAAAAAATCTTAAATTGGGTGCAGCATAAGAAAATTACTCTCGTCTTTTCAACAGATAAAAGACTAAAGAGTGAGTGCAGCAGTTCAAATAAAAACAAGCCCTTTAACCAAGATGGCCAATAACATGGAAGCAGCATTCATGAACATTCATCAGGATCTTATTGATGGATGTAAACATTGCGACCAAAAGGCTCAATTTCAGATATATAAGTTATACTATAAAGCTATGTATAACACAAGTCTGCGAATTGTTAACAATACTATGGAAGCTGAAGATATTATGCAGGAATCATTCCTGTCGGCTTTTGAAAAGATTGATACATATTCCGGAACCGTGAGTTTCGGAGCATGGCTTAAAAGAATAGTAATAAACAGATCTCTTGACGCTCTGGGGAAAAGGAAAGCAGTCTTTGAAGATATTGAAGCACATATTGGTATCAGAGATGAAAGTAATGATGAAAATGGCCGGAATGAAGACCTCGATGTTAAGATAAATGAGGTAAAAGATACCATAGAACGGTTACCTGACGGCTATAGAGTGATTCTTTCACTATATCTTCTGGAAGGATATGACCATGATGAGATAGCTGAAATATTGAATATTTCCAGCAGTACATCACGCTCACAATTATCAAGAGCCAGACAAAAACTGTTAAGTGAACTGAAAAGCAAAAAAAATTAAATAAACGGATGAAAACGATAGATGATATAATAAGAAATAGCAAAGATTTCTTTGAGGATAAGGAACCTGCTGAAGGTCATTTTGAAAGATTCAACAGAAAGCTGGAGATCCATTTTCATCATGCCTCAAAACCAGCAAGAAGCATTGTCCCATATCTGCTTAGGGCAGCGGTGGCAACTCTTCTTATAACCCTGTCATCACTCTGGACATGGGAACATTTTATCAGACCCGACAGAAGTAAAATGGCCCTCAGCGAGGTATCTCCCCATTACAGAGAAGTGGAGAACTACTACATTTACCAGGTAAGTCTGATGGAAAATGAGATTGGCATGCTGGATTTAAACTCAAAAGAAGAACAAAGAGAACTGTTGATGGATGAAATTAATAACATGGATTCAGTATATGTAAATCTGCAAAAAGAGCTTAAAGCCAATCCGGGTGATGAAAGAATAATAAATGCAATGATAGAACACTATCAGACAAAACTGGATGTTATGAACTATATCCTTAACCAGCTGAAAACTATGAGGATTGAAAATGCAAAAACAAATACTACACAAAATGAAGAAATCAATATATAAAACCAGAACACTTTTCGTTACCCTGCTGATTATTCTGTCTTCCTCTCTGTCAGCACAGGAACTGGAAAAGAAATACCACGAGGAATATGTGGTAGAAAAAGGAACAACACTTGATCTGAATAATAAATACGGAACCATTGTTGTTAAAACATCTGATACTGACAAGGTCATTATTGACATCGAAGTAACCCTGAGAGATCCTAACAAAGACAGGGCAGAAAGGCTTTTAAGTTATATCAATGTTGATTTTTCAGAACATAATGACAGGATATCTGTATCCACGGTTATTGACAGTAAGTTCAATTTCTCAGGCTGGAATTCTGTTTCAAGACGTTTTTCTATCAATTATTTTGTCACCATGCCCGTCTGGCTTGACCTTGAGATTGTCAACAGATATGGTGATACTGACCTGGATGATATCAGCGGAAGAGTAAACCTTGATATCAAATATGGCAATCTAACTGCTTCACATCTTTACAGAGGTAATGAAAAACCATTAAACAGAATAACACTGGCCTACGGTAAAGGCTCGATCAAAGAGTCTGGCTGGCTTGACATGACCCTGAGATATGTAAATGGTTTCATTCTGAATACAAACACAGCCCTTCTTCTTGACAGCAAATATTCAAAGATACAGATAGGGAATGTCAGTTCAATGGTAGCTGTAGTAAAATACGACAATATAGATATTGACCGCATGAACAACCTTGTACTGGATGCAGGATACACAGATGTCAAAATAAGTACCCTGACAAATAAAC
This sequence comes from Bacteroidota bacterium, assembly GCA_012729475.1. Classification (GTDB taxonomy): domain Bacteria; phylum Bacteroidota; class Bacteroidia; order Bacteroidales; family VadinHA17; genus LD21. The sequence continues at coordinate 42,046 of JAAYDB010000001.1, read as the reverse complement.
TGGAGCTTGATGCAGGATATGGATCCATCACTATTGATGAAATACCTGCAGGATTCCAGTCATTAGATATAAAATCAAAATATTCAGGAATAAGTCTGGATATAGACAGCGATGCAAACTACAGGCTTGAAGCTGATATTTCTTATGGAGGATTGAAATATAATGAAAATAACTTCCAGTTGAGGAAACGCATAATAGAGAACAATTCAACAAAAATAAGCGGTATCACAGGAAATGATCCTGATCCTGAAGCCACTGTCACAATTAATTCCTCATACGGGGCAATAAGACTTGATTAAAAAAAATCCAGCAAAATCTAACCGGTTCATGGCCTTATGTAAAGATATTCATCGTTAATGGATTCAGGTTTCCATACTAAAAATCAAGTTCTACTACAGTTATTCCCGATCCTCCCAAATCAACATGTTCATCTCTGAAAGAGCCAACAACATTCACTGTTGCCAGATATTCCCTGATGAGTTGCCGGAGTATCCCATTTCCTTTGCCATGTAATATCCTCAGGTTCTTATGCTGAACCATAAGGGCATCATCAATCAGATCCCTGACCCGATTCAATGCTTCTTCTCCTCTCACCCCCCTTATGTCAATTTCAGCTCTGAAATTCATTTTCCGTTCAGATAAAACAGGATCATGCCTGACATTCTTCTGAGCCGAACGCACACTGTTTCTCAGCTCAGAATGGCTTATCCTTTCAAGCTTATCCGGGGGAACCTGTATCCTGAAACTACCAGTTTCTACGTATGCATTTTTATCCTTTATCTCAACAATAACTCCCAAGGCCATGGTATCGGTCATCCTTACAGCATCGCCAATCTCCAGAGGTTTATTTTTATCTTTTACCTCCGGATATTCAGTATTTTTTTGTTTCCTGATGATCTTTTTTGCTTTCCCGGACATACCTGACATCCGTTTATCGATAGCTGATTCAAAAGTAGATTCTTGAGTATCAATCCTGTTCTTAAACTCTTCCAGCTTTTCTCTGGCCAATTTAGTCTGTTCTCTTTCTGCCTGAGTTTCTTTTATTTTCCTTATTGTATTTTCAATCATCCGGTTAGAATCCTTAAGCAGATCCTGAGCCTCATTTTTAGCTCTGGCTATTATATCTTTCCCTAATGATCTGGCTCCCGACAATTCATTTTCATACTCTGAGACAAGTTGTTCCAGCCTCTTTTCATTTTGCCTGATATTAATACGCTTTTTCTCCCAGTATCGCTTATCACGGGCAATATCTTTAAGGAATTTATCATATGTTATATTGTCGGCTCCTGCTTTTTGTGATGCATCATCAAGTATCTTCCCGGGCAGACCAATTCTCTTTGCTATCTCGAAAGCAAAAGAACTGCCAGGCTTTCCTGTTTCAAGTCTGAACAATGGTTGCATAAGATGATTGTCAAAAGCCATGGCACCATTGATTATCCCCTCTGTACCCGATGCACAGTGCTTGAGATTGGTATAATGTGTTGTAAGAACACCAAATACTCTTTTTCTGTTCAATTCTTCCAAAACGGCCTCAGCTATTGAGCCGCCCAACATAGGTTCTGTTCCTGTTCCAAATTCATCAATCAGTATCAGGCTTTTATCTGAACCATATTTCACAAAATGCTTCATATTGAGCAGATGAGAACTATAGGTACTCAGATCGTTCTCAATGCTCTGTTCATCACCTATGTCAATAAGTATATCCTTAAAAATGCCTGATTCGGATCCCACAGCTACCGGTATGGTAAGTCCGCACTGAACCATATACTGAAGAAGACCCACTGTTTTCAGACACACTGATTTACCTCCTGCATTAGGACCGGAGATTACCAGTATTCTGTTTTTATCATCAAGCTGAATATCCAGAGGGACTACTTTTCGTCCCGGCAACTTACCGAAAGCAATATATAAAAGAGGATGTACGGCCTGTCTCCACATAATGGAAGGATCTAATGTCAGGACCGGTTTAATGGCATTAAGATGATTTCCCAAAAGAGCTTTGGCCCGCAAAAAATCAATATCGCCCATAAAAATCCCGGATTGAAGAAGATCGTCAATATAAGGCCTGATATTATCAGCAAATGCTGTCAGTATCTTCACTATTTCTCTTTTTTCGTCATATTCAAGCTCAATAATGCTGTTGTTTATTTCAACAACTTCCTCAGGCTCAATAAAAACAGTTTTTCCGGAAGCCGACTGATCATGAATAAGACCTCTTATCTTTTTCTTATCGCTGGTGCCAACAGGAATAACACCTCTCCCATTTCTTACCGACACTGATGTATCAGTATCAACTACACCATCTGACTGTGCCTGCTTTAATATTGCATTAAGCCGTCTCGAGACAAGTATGTTTTTCGAAATAATTGCAGATCTGATCTCTTTCAATCGGGCAGAAGCATTATCTCTGACAGCACCATGACGATCTATTATTTTGTCAATTGAATTGATAACATAAGGATATGTCTTTATGCCGTTACACATTTTTTTTAAAACAGGATATTTTGCCTCATCCCTTTCTCTGAAAAAAACCAGAATGGATCTGACTGTCTCCAGAGATCTCTTCAGGTCAAAAATCTCCCTGACTTCCGGGAATGTCCCTTCTATCCTTATTTTATTAAGACATTGATCAAAACTATAATAGTTATCCGAAGGGAAATTTTCCTCAAACATCAGTATCTGCTGAAATTCATAGGTGGCAGACAGTTCTTCCGAGAGAGTCTCGATATTATCGTCAAAACGAATATTATCTGCCTTTTCAATGCCCATAGAACTTAAACACCTGTCCTTCAGCAGGTCCCGTATCCTGTCAAAACCAATCTTACTCTCAAAGTTATCAGGGTAAATCATCCGGATTAATAGTATCGTTTAAAAGTACAAAAATACAAAAGTTTCATGCATTAATCCCTTTCTGCCATAACAGAAGTATTCCTGAGTAGAGATGGGACCAATGTCAAGGAAATTTACGATGATAATACCCCGTGATATCGAAAGACAAAAATCCAATGAAGAAATAATGAGAACACCGTAATGATTTTTTCAGTAATGGCAGGAGTTTTCAAAATTATCATTTTTAGTTACCTTTAAACTGATATATACATATGTAATATAAAACACAGAAAAATGAAATCTCTTAAAACAGCTATCAGCCTGTTTTTAATCTTGTCATCATTGTACCCTCTCAGGGGACAACAGACAAATGACAAACCTGATTTGTCAATGATAAACAGGATAAAGCATGAAGAAGCGAATAATTCCGGGATAGAGGAATTGGCTTTCTGGTTAACCGATTATGCAGGGCCAAGACTTACCGGGTCATCAGGAGGCATGAGGGCTTGTGAAATTGCCAAACAGAAGATGGAGGAGTTTGGATTTCAGAATATAAGGATTGAAGAAGCACGTGAATTTAACAGAGGAGGATGGGACAATCAGAAGACATATGCTGCTATGACAGCACCTTATTATTCCAGTCTGACCTGTAATCCGGTGGCATGGACCGGCAGTACTGACGGTTTAATAAGAGCTGAAGTGGTGCTTCTTGACATAGAAAATGAAGACGAGATTTCCAAATACAAGGGAAAACTTGGAGGTAAGATAATACTTATGCCTTCACCGGTTCCTGTTCGCAATGAAATCAATTTTGAGCCACTTGCATCAAGATACACAGATGCACAACTTTCACAGCTTGCCAGGGGCACACTGCCTGCTGCAGTTCGGCGCCAGAACCTGCCTTCCGATATTACCAGTGCTGTTGCCCGCAGGAGACTAAGAAACAGTATAAGTGCTCTGTTGAAAAGCGAAGGCGTTGCAGTTATTCTGAATAATTCAGGAACCTATAATATCCCGGCATCAACAGGGGCAGGATATAATCAGGGAGAACCTGAACCCATTGCTGAACTAAATATTCCAATGGAAGCCTATGGAAGAATGGAAAGACTTTTAAGGCATAATATACCGGTAGAGATGGAAATAGACCTTCAGAATATATTCTTTCCAAACCCGCTTATATATAATGTAATTGGAGAAATTCCCGGAACCGACAAACAACTTAAGGATGAAATAGTACTCATAGGTGCTCATCTTGATTCATGGCATGGAGGAACAGGTGCTGCGGATAATGCTTCGGGCTGCATTGTTATGATGGAGGCTCTGCGCATACTGAAAAATTTAAATGTAACACCCAGACGTACTATCAGGATAGCGCTTTGGGGTGGAGAAGAACAGGGGTTAAACGGATCTGCAGGGTATGTGGAAAAGTATTTGGTTGACCGTGAAACAGGAAAGCACAAACCGGGTTTTGATAAGTTCTCAGTATATTTCAATATGGATAATGGTTCAGGGAGGTACAGAGGCATCTATCTTCAGCAAAACGACATGGTTCGACCTGTCTTTGAACAATGGCTTAAACCTTTTGAGGACCTTGGATGCTCAACTTTAACCATCAGAAATACAACAGGTACTGATCACCTGTCGTTTGACCGTCACGGACTGCCTGCTTTTCAGTTTATACAGGACAGACTGGAATACGGACGGACTTATCACACAGTAATGGACACATATGAAAGATTGTCAATGAATGACTTAAAAATAAATGCAATAATTACTGCATCACTGGTTTATAATGCTGCGATGAGGAATGACAAACTGCCTCGCAAAGAACCTGCAAATTAATTATGCATTTATTTATCAAGAAGTTATTTTTTGTTTTTGGTCTATTCCTTTCATTGAAAGCTGTATTCTTTTTCTTTCAATATCAACAGAAATAACTTTTACTGTTACATGCTGGTGAAGCTTAACCACAGTAGATGGATACTGGACATAAGTATTGCTCAAATTAGATATATGTACAAGACCATCCTGTTTAATACCTATATCAACGAACGCTCCGAATTTTGTAATGTTTGTTACTATACCAGGGACTGTCATACCTGGGATAAGGTCTTCCATCTCATGTATATCGGCAAACCTGAATTCCCGTATCTTTGATCTCGGGTCTCGTCCAGGCCTCGCCAGCTCTTTAAGTATATCCTGCAAGGTAGGCAATCCTGTTTTTGGTGTAATATAGCGTTCCAGCCTTATCTCATTTCGTTTATTTTCGTTGCTTATCAATTCCTGTACAGTGCAACCTATATCTTCAGCCATTTTCTCAACCACATGATAGCTTTCAGGATGGACGGCACTGCTATCCAGCGGATTACCGGCATTTCGTATTCTGAGAAAACCGGCACACTGTTCAAATGCCCTTGCTCCCATTCTCTTTACCTTGAGCAGTTCACTTCTTGAACGAAAAGGGCCGTTTGTGGTCCTGTAATCAACAATATTACGGGCCAGTTGAGGTCCCAGACCTGAGACATAAGTAAGTAAATGCATGCTGGAAGTATTCACTTCCACGCCTACAGCATTGACACAACTCATCACAGTTTCATCAAGAGAATTTTGCAGTTTTTGCTGGTCAACATCATGCTGATACTGCCCAACTCCTATTGATTTGGGATCAATTTTCACAAGCTCTGCAAGAGGATCCATCAGCCTCCGTCCAATAGATACGGAACCTCTTACAGTTACATCATAATCAGGAAATTCATCTCTTGCTACTTTGGATGCCGAATAAACAGAAGCACCAGCTTCGCTGACAACAAATACCTGAATATCCTTTTCAAATTTAACATATCTGATAAAATCTTCTGTTTCCCTGCTTGCTGTACCGTTACCAATAGCTATTGCCTCAATTTTGTAGGCATTTACAAGCGAAATAATTTTCTTCACCGACAACGCTGTCTGATTCTGTGGAGGATGAGGATAAATAGTCTCGTTGTGTAAAAGGTTACCCTGCCTGTCCAGACATACAACTTTGCACCCTGTCCTGTATCCCGGATCTATTGCCAGAATATTTTTTTCTCCTAGCGGTGGGGCCAGAAGCAGTTGTCGCAGGTTTTCAGCAAAAACCCTTATAGCTTCATCATCAGCTTTGCCTTTTGAGATATTATGGAATTCGGTCTCCATAGACGGAGCAAGAAGCCTTTTCCAGCTGTCCGTAACAGCTTCTTTTACGTATTCTGAGGACTGATTTGCAGATTTAATAAAGACAGAACGCAGGATATCAAGTGAAAAATTTTCCTCAACTTCCACAGAGAGCCTGAGAAAACCCTCTTCTTTCCCTCTCCTCATGGCAAGTAAGCGATGTGAAGGACATTTACTTAAAGGCTCTGACCATTCAAAATAATCACTGTATTTATTTCCTTCACTTTCTTTTCCTTTTATCACCCTTGATACAATAATGGCATTTCTTTCATAGAAATGTCTCATTGATTTTCTTGCAGCTTCATCCTCATTTACCCATTCAGCAATGATATCCCTGGCTCCTTCAACAGCATCTTCAACGGTTTCAACATTCTCATTAAGAAACTCCTCTGCCCTTTTCAGAGGATCATTTTCTTCCTGCCTGAAAATTATTTCAGCAAGAGGCCCAAGACCTTTTTCTTTGGCTACAGTGGCACGGGTACGCCGCTTAGGACGGTATGGCAGATATATATCCTCAAGCTCCGACATTGTAAGTACTGAAGCAATTTTATCCATCAATTCAGGAGTCATTTTATCCTGCTCCTCAATTGATTTGATAATACTCTCCCTCCTTGCATCAAGATCTTTGAGACGGGAATATTCTTCTTTGATACTTAATAATGACACTTCATCCAGACTACCTGTCATCTCTTTCCTGTATCTGCTGATAAAGGGAATAGTGGCACCACCATCCAGGAGACGGATACTGTTTTCCACCTGCCATTCATGAAGGCCCATTTGTTTTGCTATAAACTTAATATGCGTATCGGCATTCATATATTCCAAGTTTTTATTACTCCTCTATTACTTTGAATTTATTCTGTCTAAACTCATTCTACATACAGCACCAGCCCTTTAAGGTATTCTCCCTCGGGATGATAGATATTTACAGGATGATCAGGTGGCTGGCTCATCTGATAAAGTATCCTGACCTTCCTGCCTGTATTTGCCGCTGCCGCAAAAACAGATTTCCTGAAATTATCTTTTGTTACTACCTGCGAACAGGAAAAGGTGAATATAATACCCCCAGGCCTCACCTGCTCTATAGCCTTCATATTCAACCTTTTATATCCCTGAAGGGCATTGGACAGAACTTTGTTATGTTTGGCGAAAGCAGGAGGATCCAGAATTATAACATCGTACTTGTTTTTTATGTCTTTAATGAATTCAAAAGCATCGTCTTTAACAGCCCTGTGTCTCTTATCATTTTTATAATTGAGTCTGACATTCTCATCTGCCATATCAATTGCAGGACCGGAACTATCTACAGTATGAACAAGACGTGCATTTTTCAGTGCATAAACAGAGAAAGCTCCGGTATATCCGAATAAATTAAGAACATCCTTCCCTTTTGTAAAATAAGTCAATAGCTCCCTGTTTTCTCTTTGATCAATGAAAAAACCGGTTTTTTGTCCTGAAATAAAATCCACATTAAACAGTAATCCCTTTTCCATAACTGTCAGGGGCAATGTTCCTCCCAGAAGGTATTCATTTTTCCCTCTTATACCTGACATATAAGGCAGTGTATCCTCACTCTTATCATAAACGGCTGTAAGCTTTTCACCTAGTACAGTTTTTAAAAGATTAGCAATTTCATTCCTCATTCGGTACATACCAACAGAATGTATCTGAAGGACAGCGACTCCATTATAATAATCTATCACCAGACCTGGAAGATCATCACCTTCAGCGTGAACCAGCCTGAATACATTCGTCTCTTCCGACTCCGTCAATCCAAGATATTTCCTGCAGGCAACAGCTTTCATTATTTTCTCTTTAAAAAAAGCTGAATCCGCTTCCCTCTGTTCAAAGGATAAGATCCGGACAGCTATGGACCCTGGCTGATAATGACCAAGAGCAAGAAAATTATCCTTATTGTCAAACACTTCAACCAAATCGCCTTCCAAAGGATTTCCAAATATTTTTTTTATTGCCCCTGAAAAAATCCAGGGATGATAACGACGCACTGACTGGTCTTTACCTGATTTTAAAATAATTTTAACTCTTTCCACAGGATTATCTGTATTTCACAAAATGGCCATAGAACCATATCTGATAATAAAAAAATTTAATTATTCACTACCGTTTAACTTAAGATATATCTCCCGGCACACCCACGCATCTGTTGCCGCATAAATTTTCTGGGCATCAGTAAGTTCGTCAGCTTCCCAGTCAGTCACTTGTTGTCGTTTGGATATCCTGAAACCAAGTACAATAGCGGTCAGTTTCTTAAGTCCGGAACTCTCAATTCCAAATCCCTTAACATAATCCTGAAGATCAATAAAACCGTCAGGAATAAACTGTTTTAGCTTTTTAAGAAACCTGATATCATCATGCAGGGCTACGCCTGTTTTAATTATTTCAGGATTGGCAAGAATATCTGCCAGTTCATCAGGAAATCCCAGTTTGTTTATACGAAAAAGACAGGCCATATTATCTGTTGATAACTGAATCAACGATACCTTGTTTTTCATTCCCTTCCTGAACGAGGGTTTCGTTTCAGTATCAAATCCAAGGATTTTTTCCCTTAACAGTAAAGGTATAACAGCCCTGAAAGATTTAAGTTCCTCAATGACCATAATCTCACCTTTGAACCAGGAGAGATCATAACTGTTTATTTCATCAGTAGTAATATTACTCGGATAGAGATTGTTCGTTGTCTCTGAATTCCCTTTGCTGTTTTGATATAAACCACTCTGAAGTATTTCTTTTTTCATTATTTCTTTTTTCTTCATTCTCTTCCAAACCGACACCTTCATCAGAATAGATAAACCTGTGAATTGCTTTCATTGAATTAACAAGTTTCTGTCCCCATATGTTTTCAAAATTCAACCGGCATTCCCATACAGCATCATTCATAACTTCATTTGTCCCCGTCTGATAAAGGAGCAGAAAATCTTTTACATCCTGATATATATCGGCCATATATTCAGCGAGGCTACAGGCTACAGGAATATCCGGCTCAGTCAGCTTGTCATCATATATTTCAAGAAAATCATCAGCTTTCCCAAATTTATTTTTAAGTGTATCGTGTATCTTGTTCCAGTCGGATTCAGTAACAAATTTCTCATTTCTATCCTCGAAAAATGGCTCCAGGTCCGGTAATAAAGAAGCTTTAATGTACAGCAGGGGTAAAATTCTTTGCAATATCTTCAATAAATCATTTCCATTAACCTCTGAAGCCCTCTCGGCATATTTACAGAACTCATTTGCAACAGCCACAAAATCAATAATATTTCTTGAATAAACCGGATTTGTTTTTTCTTCCATGATTTTTTTATGCCTGACTGCAAAATTAGACAATTAAATAAAATAAATGCGATGAAAATGAATGAAAGCGTCAATATCTGCTAATTGTAACTGCTGTCACCGTGTTGCATCTGCCGTAAACATTTCATTCCATTAATCTGTAAATTTATCTTTTTATAGATATCTTTATTATTTGCACAAAACAAATCACTTAAAAGGATGGACTGTTTGCTTTTTATATTGATACATTGAAAAAAAACAATAACAATGAAAAAAAATCTCCTGCTTTGTATTATTGCATTATATAGTCTCATTGCAGTGTCATGTAGTGACAGCACTAACAAGATCAATCGCAAAGAACTGGTTAACAGGCATAAAATCCTAATTGATTCTGTAAATATTTTGAATCCTCTTACTGTGGGTAACGGAAAGTTTGCTTATACAGTGGATTTTACGGGTCTTCAGACATTTCCTTCGCTGTATGAGAGAGGTATACCTCTGGGAACACAATCGGAATGGGGGTGGCACAGTTTCCCAAACACCATGGATTACAAATTTGAAGAGACGCTGGAAGATTATAATTATCACGGCCGGCAAGTGCCCTTTTCAGTACAGATTCCGATGCCTGAACGCAAGAGGGAAGCAGTAAACTATTTCAGACAAAACCCGCATCGTCTCCATCTCGGTGTCATTGGTCTTGATCTGATACATCCCGACGGGAAGCCCGTTACTGCTGATGAGATAAATGAAATACATCAGACACTGAATCCCTGGAACGGAGAAATAGCAAGTCACTTTAAAATAGCAGATAATCCTGTAACGGTCACAACGTTTGTCCATCAGGATATTGACCTCATGTCAGCAAGAATCAGTTCACCATTGATAGAACAGGGCTTGCTGCGCATTAAGATATCCTTCCCCTATCCTACCGGGCAGCATACAGACTCTGGATGTGACTGGACCAAACCTGGACGCCACCTTTCTGAAATAAGAACCGGTCCGGGATCAGCTTCTATAAAAAGATCTATTGATGACACCACTTATGAAGTAAAAATGGAATGGTCATCTGAAGCAGAAATAGAGGAATCAGACAAACACATTTTTTATCTTAATCCAGATCCGGGGGAACATGATTTTAGTTTCTCATGTCTTTTCAATGAAGAACCCTTTACCGACAATCTGCCGGATTTCCGGGCTACAGAGGCCAACAATAAAGCATCATGGGAGCGATTCTGGTTAAGCGGAGGTGCTGTCGATTTATCAGGCAGTACAGACCCAAGAGCCCCGGAGCTGGAAAGGCGCATCGTTCTTTCACAGTATCTCACGAAAGCACAATGTGCAGGTATCTATCCTCCATCCGAAACCGGCCTCACTTTTAACAGCTGGCATGGAAAATTCCATCTCGAAATGCATTACTGGCATGGTATCCACTATGCCCTGTGGGACAGAGCTCATCTTCTTGAACAAAGTCTTGCTTATTACGGTAAAATTATTCCGAAGGCAAAAGAAACTGCAGCAAGGCAAGGTTTTGAAGGTCTCAGATGGCCCAAGATGACTGACCCTTCGGGTACTGACAGTCCCTCCGGAGTCGGATCTTTTCTTATCTGGCAGCAACCTCATATTATATATATGGCGGAATTATGCTACCGTAATTCACCGAATAATGATATTTTAAGAAAATATTCGGATGTGGTTTTCGGGGCAGCTGATTTTATGGCATCTTTTGCTTGGCATGATTCAGAAAACGACAGGTATATACTGGGGCCGCCTCTCATCCCGGCACAGGAGAGATTTCCTGCTGAAACATCTTTCAACTCCCCTTTCGAACTGGCTTACTGGCAATGGTGCCTGACGACAGCATGTAAATGGAAGGAAAGGCTTAACCTCAGCCCTGTCTCCAAATGGGTTGAGGTTTCTGATAAATTATCGCCCCTTCCTAAAAAAGACGGATTATATCTTTCAGCTGAAAGTGCCCCGGATTCATATCAGAACCCCCGCTTTATAAGTGATCATCCAATGGTGACCGGCACTTTCGGGATGCTTCCCAACAGTCCGTTAATAGATTACGAAACCATGAAGAATACATTTGCATATGTCTGGGATAACTGGCAATGGCCTGACACCTGGGGCTGGGATTTCCCTATGACTGCCATGGCAGCTACAAGACTCGGCATGCCGGAAAAAGCCATTGATGCTCTTTTTAAAGATACAGAAACCAACACATGGCTAATTAACGGGCATAATTACCAGAATCAGAGACTTAAAATATACCTTCCGGGGAATGGAGCTCTCCTTTCTGCAATAGCCATGATGTGCGCCGGTTGGGAAAACGGACCTGAAACCGATACCCCCGGATTTCCTTATGATGGCACCTGGACAGTCAAATGGGAAGGATTAAAGAAACTACCCTGATCTTTTCAAGAAAAAAGATCCGGTTCCTTCCATGACAACAGGTTTTTTTCATCTTTTAAGAGTTTGTTGTGATCAAGAAGCCAACGTATTACCTTTATGACCTTTTCTTCAGTGTAATCAATTTCTGCAGCAAGGGCGCGTACATCATATTTTTGTTCTGAAAGCTTTTCCTTGATATCGTCAAGAATAAGATCAAACTCATATTTACTCAGATCCAGCTCATTCCTTTCCCGGCATACATCACATATACCACATCTCTCCGATTCTTCTCCAAAATAGTCAAGAAGAACCACTGAACGGCATTTAGTATTCATACTGGCATAGTCGATCATCTTATTCAATCTGATAACATATTTCTCCTTTACCTGTAAGTAATTTTCCGGTGAAATCAGAAGAGACTTTCTGTCAAGCCTTTCTTCTGTGAAGATTACCAATGCTGTCTTTTTCCCTGGTATATATTTTATAATGTTCAATGAAGATAATTTGACCAGATAATTGTAAACAATATCTCTTGAAATGGCAGACTTCCTGGCCAGATCATCCTCATTTATCACAACATAACCGGAGAACATACCGGTATATGACCGAAGGAGAAGTTTAATAAAACCATCAAAGGATTCATTAGCCACCTGGAATTTATAAAGGTCGTCTCTTCCTACAACAAAGTGCACACGTGAGGGATTATTTATCTCTTCGGTAAATTCAATGTAACCCTCTCTTTGTAAAAACTTAAGACTATTATATGTTTCAATCACAGGAAGCCGGTAATTAGATATAAAATCAGCTATATTAAAATCAAAGACATTGTCTTTTCCAGATCCAACCGGTACTTTCAGGTAATTACACAGAGCTTCATATACATCTTTTATTCTTTCAACTGGTGGAAATTTTTTCTTAACCGACTCTTCCATACGGCTCTTATCGGAAGATGAATACAGGAGAACAGCATAGGCAGGTTTATTGTCACGGCCGGCCCTTCCGCTTTCCTGAAAATATTCTTCAACGCAATCGGGCATTTGCCAGTGAACAACAAATCTCACATCAGCCTTATCTATACCCATCCCAAATGCATTCGTTGCCACAATAACTCTCATTGAACCTGACGACCAGGCAGATTGTCTTTTATACCGAAGATCATCAGGAAGACCGGCATGGTAAAAATCAGCTTCTATTCCATTAGCAGTAAGTAGTTCAGCAATCTCTTTGGTTCTCTTCCTGCTTCTGACATAAACTATACCACTCCCCTTTATTTTTTTCAATGTCTTTACCAGCCATGTGCCCTTATCATCCACTCTCCTGATCAGGTATGAAATATTCTTTCTTTCGAAGCTGGTCTTCAAAACATTTTGTTCTTTGAATTTAAGCCTGTTCATTATATCCTCTGACACCTGTGGTGTAGCAGAAGCTGAGAGGGCCAGAACAGGAATATTGTCCGGAATGATCTCCCTAATGGAAGCAATTTTAAGATATGAAGGACGGAAATCATATCCCCATTGAGAGATACAATGAGCTTCATCAACAGCTATGAGATTTAGCGGCATTTTCGGCAGACGGGCCTGAAAAATCCTTGTCGATATCCTTTCCGGTGAAATGTACAAGAATTTGTAATCCCCATAAATACTGTTTTCAAGAATAATATCTATTTCTTCTGCAGACAAGCCGGAATGAACGGCCAATGCTCTGACCCCCATACTATTAAGGCGGTTAACCTGCTCTCTCATCAATGCAATAAGAGGTGTGATAACCAAACAGATACCTTCTTTCACCAATCCGGGAACCTGGAAAGTGACTGACTTTCCTCCTCCTGTAGGCATAAGACCGAGAGTGTCCTTACCATCAGCTACAGATTTGATTATGTCTTCCTGGAGTGGCCTGAAAGAAGTGAAACCCCAGTATTTTGTAAGTATTTGTCTGTATGGTTCAATATCGTTTATCACAGCGGAGCATTAATAAAGACAAAAATAGTAACAGTTATTCAATTTTTATCAGAATGGAATAAGAATGAATGTTTCACGAGTGATTAATTTTTAGTATTTTGCGGCATTAAAAAATAAATATTCACTCAATGTCATTTCTAGAAGATAAAGTATTATATGAAGGTATAACATTCGATGATGTATTGCTCATCCCTTCATACTCAGAAGTACTTCCCAGAGAAGTGGATCTGAGTACACATTTCACAAAAAAAATACAGTTAAACACCCCTGTGGTATCTGCTGCTATGGATACTGTTACCGAAGATGATATGGCTGTGGCTATTGCAAGGGAAGGTGGCATAGGTGTTATTCACAAGAACATGAGTATTGAAGATCAGGCTGCTCAGGTAAAAAAAGTTAAGCGGGCTGAGAATGTAATGATCTTCGATCCAATTACAATTAATCTTAATGCTACTGTAGCTGAAGCCATTCACCTCATGACGGAATATAAAATCGGAGGCATACCGGTTATTGATGAGAATGGTATTTTAAAAGGAATAGTGACAAACAGGGATCTCCGCTTTGAGAACAAACACAACAGGAAGATAACAGAAGTGATGACTAAAGATCTTATCACTACCAATCATCAGACTGATCTTGAAGCAGCGGCAAGAATCCTGCAGAAACACAAGATTGAAAAACTTCCTATGGTAGATGAAGAAGGTAAACTGATCGGTCTCATAACATATAAAGATATTACAAAAACAAAGGATCGTCCCAGTTCATGCAAAGATGACAAAGGCCGTTTAAGGGTTGCTGCTGCTGTGGGAATAGCTTCTGACACTATATTAAGGGTTGATGCTTTAGTTTCAGCAAATATTGATGTTTTAGTTATCGATACAGCCCATGCACATACCAGAAGTGTTATCGGCATTCTTAAAGACGTTAAAAAGAATTATCCTGATATTGAAGTAGTTGTTGGAAACATAGGGACTCCCGAAGCAGCACTCAAGCTCGTCAGGGAAGGAGCTGATGCCCTTAAGGTGGGAATAGGACCCGGGTCTATTTGCACAACACGGATAGTCACAGGAGTAGGAATCCCACAGCTCTCAGCCATATATAATGTCTACAAAGCTATAGCCGGGTCAGGAATACCCATTATTGCTGATGGAGGAATAAGGTATTCGGGGGATATAGTTAAAGCCTTAGCTGCCGGAGCGGATAGTATAATGGCAGGATCACTCTTCGCAGGTGTGGAAGAATCTCCCGGAGAGACAATTATTTATAACGGCCGCAAATTCAAGGCCTACAGGGGCATGGGCTCTCTGGAAGCCATGCAGCAGGGATCAAAAGACCGTTATTTCCAGGATATGGAAGATGACATTAAGAAACTTGTTCCGGAAGGTATAGCAGCAAGAGTTCCATATAAAGGCACTCTTGCTGAAGTCATTTTTCAGATGACCGGAGGCTTGAGAGCAGGAATGGGCTATCTGGGTGCTAGAAATATTTCTGAACTGAAGAAAAACGGGAAATTTGTGAGAATAACCGGTTCAGGAATTATTGAAAGCCATCCGCATGATGTAACTATTACAAAAGAATCTCCTAACTACAGCAGGAAATTAGTCGAATAACCATTACAGTTTTTCCATCCTGATGAACTTCAGATCATTAACAATCATCCTGATCTTTTTTACGACATCTCTTGTCTGTAAGACACAAAGTCTGAATGATAGTGTATTAATGACGATAGAAGGAAAAGATATCTCTGCCGGAGAATTCATAAGGATGTACGAAAAGAGTCACGAAACCGGACAGATGCCTGATATTGAGGATTATCTTGAGCAGTATGTAATATTCAGACTAAAAGTAGCGGAAGCAATTGACAAAGGGCTGGATACCACTGCATCATTCCGTAATGAACTTGAAGGCTACCGGACCCAGTTAGCACAAAACTACCTGACTGACCCCGGGACAAAAGAAGAATTATTAAAAAAGACATATGAGAGATCGCGTACAGAGATAAGTGCATGGCATGTACTCATTGAATGCCCTGCGGGATCATCGCCTCATGACACTCTTCTGGCATGGGAAAAAGCACTGGATGTAAGAGAAAGGATTCTTAGAGGAGAATCATTCGAACAGGTTGCCAAAAGCACTTCTGATGATCCTTCTGCAAGACTTAACGGCGGATATCTGGGGTATTTCACAGTATTTCAGATGATAACACCTTTCGAGGATGCTGCTTACAAACTAAAGAAAGGAACTGTGTCACAACCTGTCAAAACACCTTATGGCTATCATATAATAAGAGTTACAGACAGAAGACCTGCAAAAGGCAAGGTACTTGTTGCTCATATAATGAAAGCCTCTCCACCCGGAACAAGCGAAGAAGATGCTGTTCTTGCAGAAAGAACCATTAACAATATTTATAAGGAGCTGACAGAAGGCAAACCATTTACTGAACTGGTAGAAAAACACTCGGACCATAAAGAGTCAGCATCACGGGAAGGAAGACTGGACTGGTTTGGCACAGGAGAAATAATTCATGAATTTGCTGAAGCAGCTTTTTCCCTGACCGACACAGGTCTCTTCACGAAACCGGTTAAAACCATCTACGGATGGCACATAATAAAGTTACTCGATAAAAAAGCCCCCGGCTCTTTTGAGGAAACAAGATCATTCCTTGAAAGCAGAATCAACCAGTCCCATCTTAATACCTTAAGCAAAAGATCATTTATTAACACCTTAAAAAAAGAATATGATTTCCGCATCGATAAAAAAGCCTTTAACTGGTTTGTGTCACACACCGACACAATGATCATAAAAGGGATATCCACATACAACAGAAAATCAATACCTTCCGGGAATATATACACTTTTGCCGATCAGCAACTCACAACAAATGAATTTGCTTCTTTTGTTGAAACAAGGAAATCCATCATTCCATCAAATGATCCGGCAACATTTATTAATCAGTCAATTGATGCTCTGGCTGCAGACCAGATAATGAAATATGAAAATTCCATACTGGAAAAAAAATATCCTGAATTCAGATATCTCATGAAAGAATTCCATGACGGAATTCTTCTGTTTGAAATATCAGAAGAAACGATCTGGAACAGGGTCCATGAGGATACTTCCGGATTAAAAAGGTTTTATGAAGAACACAAATATGAATACATGACCAAGAGGAGTATCGAAGGGAAATTATACACCCTTAGGATATCTGACGGTAAAAGGAAGCTATCCTCTGCTTTAAGGAAATATTCGAGAAAGAAAAACACTGATCAGCTTATGATTGAACGATTTAACAAAAACAATGATTCTGTTCTTATCATAACTGAAAAAAAATGTGAAGAAGGAGATGATCCGCTTATTGACAAAATTTCCTGGAAAAAAGGGAAACAGTATCTGGAAATTAATAATTATCCCTCTTTCATTATGATAAACAACATCATAGAACCTACACCTGAAGCTTTTGAAAATATTCAGGGTGAAATGATAGCCACTTATCAGGAATACCTGGAGAAGGAATGGATAAGACAATTAAGAGAAAAATATGCCGTTAAGATTTATGATCATATATTTGACAAGGTTAAAGAGAGTCTGGTCAATGAATAAAATATTACCATTATTAATTATTTTGATGCTTTCATCTGCTTGCAGAGATAATGTCAAGAATTCCAAACGTATTGCAGTTGCCAGAGCGGGAAACACTGTGCTTTATCTGGATCAGATACCACCGATTGTTCAGCCGGGAACCTCTTCTGCTGACAGCACCTCCATTATAAAAAATTATATAAACAGATGGGCAAAAAAAGAACTTCTCTTCCAGAAAGCTGAAGAAAATCTGACATCTGAGTACAGGGATGAAATAAACAGACAACTGGAGGAAGCAAGAGCTGATCTGGCCATATACCATTACCAAAGACAAATGATGTATGAAAGGATGGATACTGTAATAAGCGACCGTGAACTGGAAGATTACTATAATGCAAACCAGGCTAGTCTTATGCTCCAGTCAAATATAGTTAAAGCCCTTTTCATTAAAATTCCGGTAGAGACACCAAACCCAGGCCGTATAAGATCTCTGGCCAGATCGACACAACAGGATGATCTGCAGGAACTGGAAACTTTATGTTATCAGTTTGCCGAGAAATTTGACGATTTTAATGAAGACTGGATCCCTCTGGATATGATCTCAGTTGAACTGCCACAGGAAATTAACAACCAGGAGAGTTTTCTGAGAAGAACTACTTTCTTTGAGACATCTGATTCAGAATTTCTTTATTTTGTCGTTATCAGAGACTATAAACTAAGATCATCCCTTGCTCCTCTTGAATATGTAAAAGATGATATCATGAGAATGATCTGGAATCTCAGAAGAATAGAATTCATACAGTCACTTGAGAACGGGATCTATGATGAAGCTGTCAGAAATAATATTTTCAGGATTTATAATTAAACAAGATGATGAGACGAGGAAGAAGATTATTATTTATTCTGGTATGTGTCTTTCTTTCGGGATTGACACTTGTCAGGTCGCAGGTTCTTGTAGAATCAATTGCTGCTGTTGTAGGCAATGAAGTAGTCTATCTGTCTGATATAGAAGATATGGTTATTGAGTTCCGTGCAAGCGGAGAAAAAACTCCCATCGATGAGCTTCGTTGTTATATCTTTCAGGAGTTACTTGTATCAAGACTTTTTCTTGATCAGGCCAGGATTGACAGCATCATTGTATCTCCTGATGCAGTGGAAGGTGATGTTAATGCGCAGATCAACCGGGCTATCAGCGAAGCTGGCAGTGAAGAGGCTATTGTTGAGTACTTCAAAAAGCCAATGATTGAAATAAAAAGAGATATTACACAGCGGATGGTGGATCAGGAAATCATCCGGCAGGTACAATCCAACATAGCAGCAGACATACAGCTGACTCCAAGAGAGCTGAAAAGATATTTTGCAGAATTAGCTAAAGACAGTCTGCCTGTTATACCGGCACGGGTACAGGTGAGCCTTATTCAGCTTGATCCTCCACAGAATGAAGAAAATAAAGCAGAAGCCAGACAAAGGCTACTTGATATAAGAGCCCAGATACTGGAAGGCAAGAGTTTCAGTGCCCTGGCTGCATTGTATTCTGAAGATCCCGGGTCTGCTGTTAAGGGAGGTGAACTGGGGTTTATGTTCAAGGGACAACTTGAAAAACCCTATGGTGATGAAGCATGGGGCCTTCAAAAAAACGGGATCAGCAGAATTGTTGAGTCGAGATACGGATTTCATCTTATTCAAATGATTGACCGAAAAGGCGATATGGCTAATACCCGTCATATCCTTATTCGTCCAAAGGTTAAACCCCACCAGGAACAACAGGCACTGGCAAAGCTCGACAGCATAGCTAACCTTATAAGAAAAGACAGTCTTAAATTCGAGGATGCTGCCATCAGATTCTCCACACATAAAGACAGTTGGATTAACGGAGGGAAATATGTGAGTGCTGACCCTTCAAACCGAAATAACTGGTTCACACTTGAAGAATTTGATTCTGACATGTATATGAGACTTAGAGATCTGAATGTGGGAGAAATATCTGAACCCTATAGAACAGTAGATGAAGATAATAATACCGTTTTCAGGATACTGAAACTCGATAACGAAATTCCGGCTCACAGGGCAAACCTCAATGATGACTATCAGGTGCTCTACAATGCAGCATTAATGGAAAAACGATCCAAAATTTATCAGGAATGGATAGAGAAAAAGCTTGCTGTTACATATATCAGGATCAGTGATGAATTCAAATCATGTGAGTTTTTAAAAGAGGGATGGTTGAAATAGCTTCTTCCCGTTATATCCAAAAGTTTTTCAGGGCAATACATATCGCATGTATTGCAATATTTATTCTGTTTATCTCATCAGATTCGTCAGGTCGTGAGATACAGGATAAACCTGCAGGAAAAAGAAGAATTGACCTCAGGCATGCTGACGAGGATATCATAGAAAGAGAACAGCAAACGGGAAAAGACTGGCATCGTCTGAGGGGAAATGTCTTTCTTGAACATAATGAAATAACTTTAAAATGTGACAGTGCATACTTTTACCCGGATAAAAACCAGGTAAATGCTTTCAGCCGGATACATATTGAACAGGGTGATACACTTGACATAATGGGTGACTACCTCTTTTACGACGGTGCATCGGAAATAGCTACACTAACGGGTAATGCTGAACTGATTAACAAAGAGACCACTCTCCTGACAAACTCAGTCAACTATGATGTCAGAAATGAAATCGCCAGATACTCTGAAGGAGGAAAAATAATAAATGCTGAAAACACTCTTAGCAGCAGGATTGGAATATACGACCTCACACTTAATACATTCTATTTCAAAGACAGTGTGAGAATTGTTAATCCTGATTACATATTGAGCGCTGATACAATGAATTACAATACAGAGACAGAGACAGCTATATTTGCAGGTCCTTCGGAAATGAAAGGAGACAGCCTGTATCTGTATTGTGAAAAAGGGTGGTATGACACGAAAAACAATACTACCAGTATCTGGCAAAACGCTGTAATAGACAATATGCAGCAGATCATCCGGGGAGACTCCCTGTTTTATAACGAGGATACCGGATACGGACAATCATTCGGAAATGTTACTATTGCAGATACGAACAATAATATTATTGTAGGGGGAAATTATGCATGGTATTTTAAATACCCTGAGCGTTTTATGGTTACTGACAGTGCATTGTTTACCCAGATATCCGATAGCAAAGATTCCCTGTTTTTGCATGCTGATACTATTAGTGCCATTTCGGTTATTGATACTGCAGGTTCTGAATACAGGCTGATGAGAGCATATTATAGCTGTAAAATATTCAGTAAAGATCTGCAGGGCAAATGCGATTCACTTTCCTATTCTTTCAGGGATTCTGTAATAAGATTCTACGAAGAACCTGTACTATGGTCAAAAGAAAACCAATTGACTTCTGATTCTGTTGCTCTTTTTACCAAAAACAGACAGGCAGAAAGAATTGAGTTATATAACTCTGCTTTTGTTGTCAGCCAGGTAGACTCTGTACGGTTCAACCAGATAAAAGGCAGATCCCTTACCGGCTATTTTAAAAATAACGATATTTATAAAATCGACATTAACGGAAACGGAGAATCGATATACTATCTGATCGACGGAGATGAAATAATCGGAATCAATACAGCAAAATGTTCAAGGATTGAAATTCTGATTGACAACGGAAATATAACTGATATTTTCGAATATCAGAATCCTGAAGGTGTTATAGATCCTCCATCTGCATCGCCAGGGGAAAACACAAAGTTAGATGGATTCACCTGGCATGAAAATATGAGACCCAAAAAAATGGAAGATATTTTTAAAAATCCTTACTAGTACTCATCCTCATTAAAAAAGAAATCATCCTTGCTGGGATAATCCGGCCATATATCTTCAATACTTTCATAGATATCCCCTTCATCTTCTATCTCTTGTAAATTCTCAATCACTTCCATCGGGGCACCTGACCTTATTGCAAAATCAATAAGCTCATCCTTGGTTGCAGGCCATGGAGCATCTTCGAGTTTTGATGCTAATTCAAGTGTCCAGTACATAATTTCCTCAATAGTTTTATATCTTTAAAAAGGTTTGCAAATATATACAATATTTTTTGTTATAAACAATATACATTTTCTGCAATATCACAAGCCTGAACCTGATAGCTTAATCTCTTCTATACCAAGATCCAGGCTTATCTTACGGGATAATACAAACAAGTAATCTGCCAGTCGGTTGAGAAAAATACCTGCAAGCGGAGATGATTTTTCTTTCAGCATAAGTTTTACAACCCTTCTCTCAGCCCGTCTGCAAACACACCTGGCAATATGACAATATGATATTATGATATGGCCTCCGGGAATAATGAATGTTGTGAGTGGGGCAAGGGCTATCTCGAGTCTGTCAATCTCTTGTTCAAGTTTTTCAACAGAACAGTAATCTGTTTCGGTAACAATATCATCATGACGATATGGAGTACCAGCCAGAACAGCTTCATACATCATTAACTGTTTCTGAATACTGACAAGAAAATTTTTATATTCTTTATATTCAAGCGAATCCCTTAACAGAGCGATCCAGGAAATCAATTCATCAACCTCTCCTAAGGCTTCTATCAGGTCATCACATTTCTGAAGTCTCCTGCTTCCACCAATAGATGTAGTTCCGTCGTCTCCTGTACGTGTATAGATTTTCACAATTATCAGAAAAAATCAGTCTATAAACTCACATAAAGATAATGGATCATGCCGGTTTATAAAACTCATTTAAATAATCCTGGGAAATCTCACCATCAAACAATCTTATAATACGGGCAGCATGTTTTGCTATATCTTCCTCGTGAGTAACCACTATAACAGTATTCCCAAGCTTGTGGATTTCATCAAGAAGTCCCATGATATCAATAGAAGTCTTACTGTCCAGGTTTCCTGTTGGTTCATCAGCAAGTATTATAGATGGCTTGTTTATCAGTGCTCTGGCTATAGCAACTCTTTGTCTCTGTCCCCCGGACAACTCATTCGGTTTATGTGTCATTCTGTCTGCCAGACCTACATGTTCCAGTGTCTCGGTTGCAAGTTTTTCTCTTTCTATTTTTGGGACACCTGCATATATCAGAGGCAGAGTGACATTTTCAAGTGCAGTATATCTGGGCAGAAGATTGAATGTCTGAAAAACAAAGCCTATCTCCTTATTCCGTACCTCGGCCAGATAGTCGTCATCCATCTTGCTCACATCTGTTCCGTTTAAGATATATGTGCCACTTGTGGGAGTGTCCAGACAACCCACAAGATTCATGAGAGTCGATTTACCTGAACCTGAAGGACCCATTATAGCAACATATTCATTCCTTCTAATATCAACTGTGACCGATCGTAAAGCCCTGACCACGACAGAACCGATCTGATAGTTTTTAACGATATTCTGGATCTCAATAACTTTATCCATAATCTTATAATTTAAAATTTTGAAATTAGATTTATTTGGCTAAAAAATGAAAATATATTCTCTTAATTTTTGTTAATATCTGATGACATAGTTTCTTTCCGGCATTAACTTTTTGAAAAACACCAAACCCATTCTGAAAAGATCAATTGTGACAGTTACATTTTTCATCTTCTTTATTTCTGACCATGCTTCAGACATACTTTTTGATAAATAAATATCATCGATCACTATTACACTTTCATTATCCATTACCTCAGAAAGTTGTTTAATATATCCCAGAACTGCATCTTTCCTGTGATTACCATCAATAAATACCAGTCCGGGTTTTATTCCATCACTCAACAGACCGGGCAGCTTGTCATCAAAAGAGCTGTTCCATAGTCTGATATTTTCCAATCCGGCCTTCTTAAAATTCTCTGAAGCTATCTCCGATAAAGCCGGACATCCTTCAATTGTATGTACTATTGCATCCTTCCTGACAGCAGCCATATACATAGCACTAATACCCAGAGAAGTACCAAGTTCTATAACATTCTCTCCTCCAAATTTCCCGGTAAGGTTCGCAAGCAGTAAACAATACTTCAAAGGTAATGCCGAACAATCTGCTATATCTGATATGTTTCTCACACTGCCTTCTGTTTTCACTGATCCTGCACCCAGATCTGTCACTGCTATTTTTGTTCTGTCGGAAAGTAAATTATTTCTTATCTTCTCAATAACAAAGACAATATCAGGATCAATTTTATTCCGGAAAGTAAATGATACCAGATCAAAAACAAAGGGACTGTGAATTCCATGCCCTCTTTTATGACGGGAAAAAAGATGATATTCAGAATACTTCATGGCCCTGAAAAAAAACATAGGCAATGGATTTTTTAGGTAAGGTTGCCAAAAATAAGTATTTTCGGTCATCTTTTTTTATTTTCCTGCGAAAGCTTTGAGTATGTCGGATTTTCTGGTAACAGATATAAAATTTCTTCCGGGTGTTGGGCCAAAAAGGGCAGAATTGCTTAACAAAGAGCTAAGGATATTCACCTACAGGGATCTGCTTTATTATTTCCCGTACAGGTATATTGACCGTACAAGATTTTATAAAATATCAGAGCTTAATCCCGATCTGCCCTTCGTTCAGGTTAAAGGAATGATAACCAGGTACTATACCGAAGGAAAGGGCAGAGGAAAAAGACTTGTCGCCGATTTCACTGACGACACGGGATCAGTTAAACTGGTATGGTTCAAAGGCACAAAATGGATAATGCAGACATATGTTCCCGATGTCGAATATATCGTATTTGGAAAACCCGGAATATTTAACGGAATAATCAACATTATTCATCCCGAAATAGAAGCTTCCGGTAAAGTTGCTGAAAGAATATCTTCGGCCTTTCAGGCCCAGTACAGTACCACTGAAAACCTGAAAAATCATTTTATCACTTCCAGAACCATCAGTAAACTGCTTGGCAATCTTTTAAAGCAGATTAATTTCGGACTCCCGGAAACACTTCCCGATTACATACTGACAAGATACAGACTCATGGGGCTACAGCAGGCATTGCTCAAAATACATTTCCCATCTGATGGATCTGAACTTGAAAAAGCCAGACACCGTCTCAAATTTGAAGAACTGTTTTATATTCAGCTTAACCTGATAAGATATAAAAATAACCGCAGCACAAAGTTAAAAGGTTTCCTTTTCTCAAATGTAGGAAAAAACTTCAATAATTTCTATTATAACAATCTGCCTTTCAGTCTGACTAACGCCCAAAAGAGAGTTATGAAAGAGATACGAAGGGATCTTGGATCAGGCAGGCAGATGAACAGGCTGCTTCAGGGAGATGTTGGCAGCGGAAAAACACTGGTAGCTCTCATGAGCATGCTCATAGCCATTGACAACGGGTATCAGGCCTGTTTAATGGCACCAACTGAAATTCTGGCCACCCAGCATTACAATACATTGACAAAAATGCTGGAAGGCCTTAACATAAGGGTCAGACTACTGACAGGGTCATCAAAAAAAACTCTTAGGAAAGAAATAAGTGAATCATTGCTTGACAAATCTCTCAACATTCTGGTTGGAACCCATGCTCTGATAGAAGAAAATGTTCAATTCGGTAATCTGGGGCTTGTGATAATAGATGAACAACACCGGTTTGGTGTAGCACAAAGAGCCAGATTATGGCAAAAAAACAATAATGTCCCTCATGTACTAGTCATGACAGCCACACCTATACCAAGAACTCTGGCAATGACTCTTTACGGAGATCTGGATGTATCAGCAATTGACGAATTGCCTCCGGGAAGAATACCTGTCAAAACAATGCATTTTTTTGATTCAGAAAGGAATAAGGTATATGGCTTCATTCGGAGACAAATAGCTGAAGGCAGGCAGATATATATAGTATATCCACTTATTAAGGAATCAGAAAAGATGGACTACAAGGATCTGGAAGACGGATGGGATACTATCTCAAGAGTTTTTCCCTCTCCTGATTACTGTATAAGTATTGTCCATGGAAAAATGAAGCCAGCCATGAAAGAAGAATCCATGATGCTCTTCAAGGAAGGGAAAGCTCATATACTGATAGCTACTACAGTTATTGAAGTAGGTGTTGATATACCGAATGCCTCAGTAATGATCATTGAAAGTGCTGAGCGATTCGGATTATCACAACTACATCAATTGAGAGGAAGAGTTGGCAGAGGTTCTGATCAGTCATATTGTATCCTTATGACATCAGATAAATTATCCAAAGAAGCCTCTTCCAGAATAGAAGTTATGATCAGAACCAGTGATGGTTTTGAAATTGCTGAAACAGATCTTCGTTTAAGAGGCCCCGGTGATATTGAAGGAACAATGCAAAGCGGAATACCTTTCGATCTCAAAATAGCCGACCTGGGAAAAGATGGCCAGTTAATAGAATACGTCAGAAATATTTCAGAAAACATCATTAAGGAAGATCCAATGCTGGAAAAAAATCAGAACATAATTCTCAAAAATGAATTAAGACGTCTTTTCAGTAAACAACAATCGTGGAGTAATATCAGTTGATAAGCAAATTATTATAACATTATTTAAGAAAAAATACATAATTATTAACATTTCATGATAAAAAGCAGGAACATTTCTTTAAGTAATTTTAATTTTGCGAATTGAAAATTTCTTCTGTTTTTTGTTTTTCGGACATGACACAAAAATGCAGCATTATAGAACATGACGGTATTGTTGAAAATACCAGCAATGGATCAGTTACTGTTAAAATAATTTCAGTATCCGCCTGTTCCGCTTGTCATGCAAAAGGATTTTGTTCACTATCGGAGATGAAAGAAAAGACTGTCATTGTGCCGGGGTTATATGATGTTAATCACGGAGATAATGTAATAATCAGGATGAAAAAATCAATGGGATACAAGGCCTTATTTCTGGGTTATATTTTACCCATGATACTGTTTATCGCTGCCCTTGTGACACTGGGACTGGTTTCAAAAAGTGAAATTACAACAGGTCTGGGAGCGATAGCTGTTCTTGTTCTCTATTATATAATACTAAGGTTTTTCAGAAAAACCATAGACAGTAAATTTACCTTCACTTTAAAAGTATAGTTGCCGATGAGTTCTACGGTTATCATAACAGTGGTCAGTCTGAGTCTTATAGCACTTATATGTGCTGTGATACTGTATTTTATTGCACAAAAATTCAAGGTATACGAAGATCCGCGTATTGATCAGGTAGAGGCCTTACTCCCGGGAGCCAATTGTGGAGGATGTGGTTTTGCCGGTTGCAGGAATTTTGCCGAAGCCATTGTTAATGCAAAGGAAATTGAAGAACTCAACTGCCCGGTAGGTGGAGCATCAGTAATACTGAAGATTGCTGAAGTACTGGGAAAAGAAGCCCCTGTTTCAGAACCCAAAGTAGCCGTTTTGCTTTGCAATGGCAGCCCTGAACATCGTCCGCATACATCAAAATATACTGGTGTTAAGGATTGCCGGATAGCTCACAACCTCTATATGGGAGAAACAGACTGTAGTTATGGTTGTATGGGCCTGGGCGACTGTGTAAATGCTTGTGCTTTTGATGCTATGTATATGAATGAAGAAACCGGCCTGCCGGTTGTGATTGATGATAAATGTGTTGCATGTGGAGCATGTGTTAAAGCCTGTCCAAGAAACCTCCTGGAGTTAAGAAAAAAAGCCAAGAAAGACCGTAAAATATACGTGGCCTGTTCTAACTGCGATAAAGGTGGCCCCGCCAGAAGAGCATGTAAAGTTGCATGTATCGGTTGTGGTAAATGCGTGAAAGTATGCCAGTTCGATGCTATTACATTAAAAAATAACCTTGCATATATAGACTCATTCAAATGTACTTTTTGCAGAAAATGTGTTTCAGAATGTCCTACAGGATCTATCCTGGAAATAAATTTTCCTCCTCGCAAACCGAAGGTTGAATCCAGGGCTGAAACTGTTTCTGTGTGATCAATATGTGAACCAAAAATATCAGATTGTTTTGAAAACATTTCAAAAAGGAGGTATTCATCCTCCCGAAAATAAGCTGACTGCAGCAAAACAAACAGAAGTATTGCCACTTCCTGTGAGCGTAGCCATACCTGTCTCTCAGCATATTGGAGCTCCTGCCACTGTAATCGTCAATAAAGGAGACAGCGTTAAAACAGGCCAGGTTATTGCAGGCAGTAAAGGTTTTGTATCTGTCAATATTCATTCTTCTGTATCAGGAAAAGTAAATAAGATTGATTCAATTGTTGATACTACAGGGTATAAACAAACTGCAGTATTTATTGATGTAGAAGGTGATGAATGGGTTGATAGTGTTGACCGGTCAGATGACATTATTACAGATATTAAACTATCTTCTGAAGAGATAATAAGCAGATGTCAGGAATCCGGCATTGTTGGATTGGGGGGAGCCACTTTCCCGTCACATGTAAAACTATCTGTCCCTTCAGGCAAGAGATGTGACTTACTTATTATTAATGGAGTCGAATGCGAACCTTATCTGACTGCCGATCATCGTCTTATGCTTGAAAAAGGGAAAGAAATCCTTGTCGGAATTTCAATTCTCATGAAAGCTCTGAAAATAAAGCGTGCTCAAGTGGGCATTGAAAATAACAAAACTGATGCAATAGTTCATCTGAAAAAGCTTGCTGCTTCATTTGAAGGAATTGAAATATGTCCTCTGAGAGTAAAATATCCTCAGGGTGCGGAAAAACAGCTTATCAAAGCTCTTACAGGCAGGGAAGTTCCCTCAGGACGGCTGCCTATTGATGTAAATGTTGTTGTTCATAATGCAGGAACTGCTTTTGCTGTGTATGAAGCAGTACAAAAAAATAAACCACTAATTGAACGTGTGGTAACCATAACCGGAAAGACTCTTGCTAATCCCGGTAATTATCTTGTCAGGATAGGCACACCTGTCAGCCTGTTAATTGAAAAAGCCGGAGGCCTTCCTGATGATACAGGTAAAATTATATCCGGAGGCCCAATGATGGGGAAGGCGCTCATAAATACTGATATACCAGTGGTTAAAGGTATGTCTGGCATTATCCTTTTTCCCTCCTCCGAATCCGATAGAATGCCATCCCAACCATGTATACGCTGTGCAAAATGTGTTTCTGTCTGTCCTCTTGGACTGGAACCTTATCTTCTTATGCTTCTGGCTCAGAAAGGGCTTTTTGAAAAGGCAGAAGAAGAACGGATAACCGATTGCATGGAATGTGGATCCTGTAGCTATACATGCCCTGCAGGGCGCCCCCTGCTTGATTATATACGACTTGGAAAGTCGACTGTTATAAAGATGGCACGCGAAAGAGTTGTTAAATAAAAGATCCTTAATATACTTTTCATGAGTACCTTGTTTAATATATCGTTATCACCCCATTCACACAGTCAGGAAACCACTAAAAAACTAATGTTTGGAGTGGTTATTGCCCTTCTGCCTGCTCTCTTTACCTCAATATTTTACTTTGGTTACGGAGCACTTATAGTAACAAGTGTATCTGTTATATCCTGTCTTGTTTTCGAATATCTGATTCAGAGATTCTTACTCAAAAAACCGGTATCTGTTACTGATGGTTCTGCCCTGGTAACAGGACTTCTGCTGGCATTTAATGTACCCTCAAACCTGCCTGTTCATATTATTATAATTGGTAGTTTAGTCTCTATAGGGATAGCCAAGATGACTTTTGGCGGACTGGGAAACAACCCGTTTAACCCGGCCCTGGTGGGCAGGGTTTTTATGCTTATCTCTTTCCCTGTTCAAATGACAAGCTGGCCCGTACCTGCAGGTTTTAATACCGGGTATACTGATGCGGTCACTGGTGCTACCCCACTGGCTATCGTAAAAGAAGGCCTGAAAAATGGTGAACCATTATCCGATCTTATTACACAGATACCAACACCTTCCCAGATGTTTCTGGGTAATATGGGAGGTTCTCTTGGAGAAATAGCAGCCATAGCACTTTTAATAGGATTTGTTTACCTTCTTATGCGGAAAATAATAACCTGGCACATACCTGTTTCGATAATAGCTACTATTGGGATTTTTACTACTATCCTATGGCTCGCAAATCCTGCAAAAAATGCAGATCCTATGTTCCATATTCTGGCAGGAGGTGTTCTTCTTGGTGCTGTTTTTATGGCTACCGACTATGTCACTTCACCAATGAACCCAAAAGCTCAGATCATTTATGGTATTGGAATCGGAATACTTACAGTTGTAATAAGGGTATGGGGAGCCTATCCTGAAGGAGTCTCATTTGCAATATTGATAATGAATGCATTTGTACCACTAATGAACAGATATATTAAACCCGGAAGATTTGGAGAGGAGGTTAAAAATGGCTAAAATAGAATCCAGTTTTAAGAACATGGCTTTGGCTTTGACTCTCATTGCAATGGGAGCATCTGCCTGTTTAGCCTTCGTATATGAATTAACAAAAGAACCTATTGCCCGCACAGTTCTGAATAAGAAAACCGAAGCAATAAGACAGGTGGTCCCTGAATTTAACAATGACCCCAATGCAGAAATGTTCCGTATGCCAACAATGGACGGGGACAGTCTTGAGATTTATCCTGCGAAAGTAGATGATAATACAGTAGGCTATGCAGTGAATACTTACACTGACAAGGGCTTCGGAGGTAAAATATCACTTATGGCCGGTTTTAAACCTGACGGTACAATATTCAATATAGCTGTACTGGAACACAAAGAGACACCTGGACTGGGCACTAAGATGTCAGAGCCCTCTTTTAAAGATCAGTTCATGGAGAAAAACCCTTCTGACTTTCTTCTTATAGTTAAAAATGACGGGGGACCGGTTGATGCCATCACTGCTGCCACAATTAGCTCAAGAGCTTTCTGCGATGCTGTGCAACGTGCATATGGCACCCTTTTTTCCGGGGGAACATATGATGGAACTTCAGGTCCATCCGACACTGAGAGCCAATAAAACTAATAAACCTGCAAAGTGAATAAAACAATAAAAAAAGCTTAGCATGAATCAATTACAAAATTTCACAAAAGGATTTTTCAAGGAGAACCCGATACTTGTACTTGTTCTGGGAGCCTGTCCTACTCTTGCTACGACAACTTCGGCATTAAATGGACTGGGAATGGGTATAGCCACTACTTTTGTTCTTATCTGCTCAAATATAGTTGTATCCCTTCTGGCAGGTATTATTCCTGATAAGGTAAGAATCCCCTCTTTTATTGTAATTATTGCATCATTCGTGACTATTGTCGATCTGTTTATGCAGGCCTATGTACCTACCCTTTATGAAACACTTGGCATATTCATCCCTCTTATAGTTGTGAATTGCATAGTGCTTGGCCGCGCAGAAGCTTTTGCCAGCAAAAATACAACACTATCATCATTTATTGACGGAGCTGGTATGGGACTGGGTTTTACCATGGCTCTGGGAATACTTGGATCTATAAGAGAAATCCTGGGAAACGGGTCTGTTTTTGGTTATAAATTTATCAATGGTGACGGTATCCTGATATTCATTCTTGCACCCGGAGCTTTCATTGCTCTTGGTTATTTGATAGGATTCATAAACAGTTTAAAAAGAACTTAAGAATATAATGACATGGAATATATATTGATAATAATTTCGGCTGTATTAATCAACAATGTCGTCCTTGCCCAATTTCTTGGAATATGTCCTTTCCTAGGCGTATCAGGCAAAGTAAATACATCTATTGGCATGGCAGGTGCAGTTACTTTTGTTATGGTTCTTTCTACTACTGTCACTTACCTTATTCAGACATATGTCCTTGATAAACTGGGAATAGCTTTCATGCAGACAATCACTTTTATCCTGGTCATTGCATTTCTTGTGCAAATAGTTGAAATAATACTTAAAAAGATCAGTCAGCCTCTCTATCAGGCTCTCGGGATTTTCCTTCCATTAATTACTACTAACTGCGCTGTTCTGGGAGTTGCAATTCTGGTCATTCAGAAAGATTACAACCTTCTGGAAGGAGTTGTTTACAGTGCTGCAACTGCAGTAGGTTTCGGTCTTGCACTTATACTCCTGGCCGGCATACGTGAACACATGGATCTTGCTGACGTTCCGAAATCAATGAAAGGTGTTCCTCTTTCACTTATTGCTGCCGGTATTCTTGCCCTGGCATTTATGGGATTTACAGGTATAGTAAAATAATATCTTTACATTTGTCCTACATTAACCCATGGTTAAGTATGGCACTTGCAGATTATCTGCGTATCCTCGACCTTCCAGATGATGCTTCTCTGGAAGAAATCAAGAAGGCTTACAGAAAACAGGCCCGCACCTTCCATCCTGATATCAATACTTCTCCTGAAGCAAAGGATAAGTTCATTGAAATTACTGAAGCCTATGATTTTCTTACTGCAAATTATGACCGGATTACCAATAATGAGAAAGAATACCAGGAAGCAATGGAACAGTGGAGAAAATACAGACAGAACAGATCACGACAGAAAGCCAGAACATATGCCCAGGCTTCCTATATAAAATTTAAAAAATCGGAATTATATCGTACAACCAGAATATTTGACGGTACAACGGCTATTTTCAGCCTCCTCATATCTGTCATGGTAATAGCATATTCTATATTCGGGTATTTTTACCGCTTAAAACACCCCTTGCCACAATTCGGTAAACCATCAGTTTTCAGCTTTATCATGGTTCTTTTAATGGGGATCATCTTCTTTATTATTTCAATAATATATCTGAAAGCCTACATTGAGACATATAGAAAGCATAGGAAAAGGCCCGATAAAGACTAAAAAAGAATACATTTCGCGAATACACTTAGTCCTTTGAAAACAGCATCTGTATATGAAGTGGACTGCCGGGCTCCTAGCTTAGCTTAATAAAGTTAAAGGGGACGTTAAGAATAGATGAAAAATACTCTCCTCTTTCAAGAATATCTTCATCACCGTCTTCATAATACCAGTTTATTACAAATTTCTTGTTTTTCAGACTCACATGCCTGATCATTTCAAGAAAATGAATAAATATCTTTGCACTGGCACTGTTAAAATACTCAAGATTAACATCCACACAAGTTAAATCAGCCGGAGTCTTGATGTAATCAGTTATCCATTTATCTACCGGTTCGAAGAACTCATGAACATTCTCATGAATTGAACGGCCTTTGATCAGAATTGAACCTTCCGGCGACAGCGCTATCTCCGGAGAGTGTTTTGTCGGATTTATTCTGAGTTCTTTCATTCGGTTATTAAATTATTATTTCATTGGTCGAATGGAACTTACATGTATTTAACAAATATTTCCTTTAGTAAGACGGTGCTCATGTAAGTTTCATCCCAGGAATTCCGGTTAAATATGAATCTCTTAAATTACAATCATTTATTAAATTTATCAAAAGCCGGATCATTAAAATTATCATAAGATATTTTTCTCTTTTTCTGTTCAATCTCATGAATTATTCTCACGATGGCTTTGTTAACAGGAACATCTATTTTCAGTTTTTCTCCGTTTCTGACAACATAACCGTTCAGATAATCAACCTCAGTGGGTTTCCCTCTCTCCAGTGACTGGAGACTGGAGGATTTCAGTTTACGGTATCTGAATCCGATTACCATTATAAAAATGTGGCGGCGAAGTTCTGCAATAAAATTATTACCTTTTATATACTTATTAAAATCCAGTTTATCGCCGAAAATCTCAAGTCTTATATTCATTTTATCAGCTACCAGTACTGCTTCTCTGATTATTTCGATGAATATTTTACGAACTTTTTTCTTCGCAAGCATCTCTCCCAGATACAAACCACAGATAGCCCCCAAAGAAGTAATGCAGGAATTGATTATGAGCTTGGCATACAGATGGCCCATCAGATTATCTGTTAATTTAACAGGGACGACAGAAGAAAGCACATGTCCGATTGATTTAAGGTAGTCATCCGGTTGTTTTACAGGATATCCTATAATAAAATCTCCTGAAGATGTCATTGTCAGTTCACCTTGTGAATCCATAGTTGCTCCCCATCCGGTTATGCATCCTATCACCCTGCTCATCCCCAGAACAGTTGCCAGATCATCCACACAAATACCGTTTTGCATTGAAATAACGCTACCATTTTCCTTTAGTATATCTTTTATTTCTTCGGCTGCTTCAATCATATCTGTAGCTTTGGTGGCAAGCAATATCAGATCCTTTTTCTTTTTAACCTCACTTATTGAGGCATAGGCCGGCATCTTAACCTTCAAATTGCCGCTGGCTCCGCTGACGGACAAACCTTTTTCCTTAATTAATAAAGCATAATCAGGATGTTTACTTACTATTTCAACATCATAACCATCTTTCTTCATAAGAGCAGCTGTTATACCACCTACAGCACCTGCTCCGATTACCAGGACAGAAAGTTTATTGGTCTCCATTATTCAGGCTAAATAGTTATTCAGAATCTTGCAAGAGGATATATGTCCTGACTGGCAAATTCTCCTCTAAGATATTTATAATAGCCGGCAATTCCAATCATTGCTGCATTATCTGTTGAAAATCCAGGTTCGGGTATAAAAAGGTTCCATTTCCTATTTTCAGATTCTGCTCTGACAGCTCTTTTCAGCTCGGAATTAGCGGAGACACCACCTGCTATTCCTATCTCCTTTATTCCTGTCACAGATGAAGCTTTTACCAGTTTTGACACTAAAACAGAAACAATGGTGTGTTGAAGTGAAGCACAAAGATCTGGCTTATTATTTTCAATAAAATCCGGATCTTCCTTTAATCTGTCTCTCAGAAAATACAAAAAGCTGGTTTTCAATCCACTAAAACTAAAATCAAGTCCTCTGATAACAGGTTTTGAAAAGCTGAAAGCATTTTTGTCAGCTCCTGATGACATCTTATCAATCAGAGGTCCTGCAGGATAATCAAAACCCATAAGTTTTCCACATTTATCGAAAGCCTCTCCGGCAGCATCATCAATAGTAGTACCAAGAACCTGCATATCCAGATAATCCTTCATCAGTACAATCTTCGTATGGCCACCTGAAACAAGAAGGCACAAGAAAGGGAAACGGGGGATATTTGTATTATCTTTTCCCTTTATAAAATGTACAAGTATATGAGCATGAAGATGATTAACCTCTATCAGAGGGACCCCAAGCGACAAGGCAAATCCTTTTGCAAAAGATGTCCCTACGAGTAAAGATCCCAGTAAACCTGGACCTCTTGTGAAAGCAACGGCCTGGATATCATTCTTCTTCACTCCGGCCCTGTTGATAGCCTGATCTGTCACAGGTACGATATTAGCCTGATGAGCGCGGGAAGCAAGCTCAGGAACCACCCCACCGTAAGAACGGTGAATATCCTGCCCTGCTACAAGATTGGAGAGCACATATCCATCTCTTATCACTGCCGCTGAAGTATCATCACATGATGACTCTATTGCTAAAATTGTAATAGCCATAAATGATATCTTTAAAGGCAAATATCGCTATATTTTATATCCCTGCAACTCTCATGGCAGATGAAAATACAAGGCAGGTCCGTTAACAGTTGTAATTATTTCGAAAATAATATTTGAGAAAAGATAAAACGGCACATCATTTGATCCTGGTATAGATGAAAGATAGTATAAAAAAAACTGTCTATTTATTATCTTTACACGCATTATCATACAAGGTTGGGGGTAGTATTTCTCTTATTAAAATACTTTATGGACAAAAAGATCAAAAAATCTATCAGGATTATTTCTGTTACTTTCGGGTGCCTTATCCTGATTCTTTTTGTCCTTGGAGCATTGCTGAGCCTGCCATCAATACAAACCTATGTCCTGAACCATTTAAGCGGAAAAGTATCGGAGTCAATAAAATCTTCAATTTCTGTTGGCAGAGTGGAATTCTCATATTTTAACAGACTCAGGTTAAATGATCTGTTAATAAAGGACAAAAACAATGATACGCTTCTTTATGTTGAACAAACAACTATCAGAATAAGGAGAGCCAATCTGAAAAACAATTCTTTCATCATAGGCAGAGCTGTAGTGACAAATCCTATAGTAGCATTTATTACTGATTCCACAGGTGTAAATAATCTCAAATGGTATCTTGACTTTTTAAAAAATCCTGAAGACACTGTTAAAAAAGACATCTCTGTCAGGATTAATCACGTAGATATAAACAAAGGAAGGTTTGCCCTCATAAAAAGAAATGCAAAAGAAGCCAAAATACCTATTGATTTTAACGATCTTCACCTAAGCGGGATAAATGGCATAATGGAGGACTTCGTCCTGGAAAGTGATTCTTTGTCTTTCAGTGTATATAATCTGATGTTCAGGGAATCCACAGGATTCAATGTAAGGAAGATGTCAGGTGATATTCATATCAAAAACAGAGATATAATATTCTCTGACGCTGAGATTTACTCTGAATCAAGTTTTCTTGACATTGAACATTTTGGTCTCCTTCCCGGCTCAACAGGTACTTTTAATGATTTTATCAACAAAGTCCGACTTGATCTGCTGCTAGCTAAATCATTAATAAGTAGTACCGATCTTCAGTTTTTCATCCCGGCTCTGTCAGGAATAAATGAATCAGTGAATATTTCAGGTAAAATACTTGGTCCGCTAGCTGAATTAAGAGGAAGAAATATTGAAATGACCTATAAAACAGACACAAAACTGGATTGTGATTTTGATCTGTCAGGACTTCCCGATATTGATAACACTTTTATGTATATAGGAGTTAATAATTTTAATCTGAACACAAACGATATTAGTAATCTGGATATTTCTAAAAAAGATAAAATCTCTTTGCCTGAATTTTTCAAAACTCTGGGAAGCTTTTCTTTTAACGGTAGTTTTACAGGGTTTACAACTGATTTTGTTACATACGGGAAAATAATATCAGAAGCCGGAAATATTAACACTGATGTCTCATTCAGGCCTGAAAATCAGAACAACTACAAGCTAAAAGGTTTGGTAAGAGGGAATAATATAGCATTGGGGCTTCTTACTGACCAGGAAAACCTGCTGGGTAAACTGAGTATGTCGGCAAATATAGACATAACGGCATCCTCATTCAAAGAATTCTCAGGAGATATTACAGGTCTGATTGACAGTGTTGAAGTGAATGGATACAAATACAGAAACATCGGCCTTAACGGAATACTCAGTGAAAAAACATGGGATGGCAGCGTTAATATCTCTGAAGAAAACATAAAAATGGATCTTCTGGGAATGTTTAATTTCAGGGACGAACTGCCAGAATTCAATTTCACTCTTAACCTTGCCCAGGCTGACCTTTTCAGACTTAATCTCGTTGATGACAGTTCAGCATCTGTTTCAATGCTTTTAACGGCAAATTTCAGGGGAAATAATATAGATAATCTTGACGGAGAAATAAAACTACTCAATTCCAATATCGGATGGCGTGGTAATAACCTTGAATTCTATGATTTTTCATTAAAGACCTATACTGAAAACAACATTTCTGCTATTAATCTGAAAACAGACTATGTTGATGCCAACCTGCGAGGCCAGTATAATTTTACCGGACTCGTAAACTCTGTAAAATCGGCACTTTCTGTTTTGATGCCTTCACGCTTTTCTGGACCACCCGGATATAAAAACACAGCCGGTAACAGGTTTAACTTCGACATACAATTCAAAAATACTGATAAAATCAATGATTTTTTTAATACCGGTTTCGCTCTCGCTGCCAACAGTACAATAAGTGGTTATATAGCACCTGACAGTATAATGACAATAAATGGTAATGCAAAAGCATTGGGTGTTAACAGCAATTTATTTCAGGACCTGACCATGAAGGCCCGCTACACACCTCCGGTAATACTCGTGGAAATCACCAGTGAATCATTTTCACCCCTCGGACAGTCTGAATTAAAAGGATTGTCAGTAAATCTAAGTACTGAACCGGATAATTTTATTCTCTCTATTGACTGGGATAACCATGAAGACATACTTAATAACGGTAAAATAATTGCCCGGGGAACTTATATTAATAAAACTCCAGGAAAAGAGAAAGCGGTACTGAATATTGACATTGACTCAACGAGTATTTTTAGCCGTAATAATCATTGGAAAATTGATAATTCAACCATTACTATAGATACCAGTGCTATTAAAGTAGGGAATCTGAATATCAGTAATAATGAGAATTTTTACAGAGTGAACGGATCACTGACAGAGAATCCTGCTGACACTCTGCATCTTGAATTTAAAGGTATTGACCTCACTTTTCTTAATTATTTCACTAATAAAAAAGATGATCCCGATAATTTATCACTTAACCTGAGAGGAAAAATAGACGGGAATATATTTGTTACCGATATATACCATAACGCTCTTCTTGAAAGTAATCTGAAGATAGAAGATTTTTATCTGTTACAGAGCTCATTTGGAGATATTGAAGCTTCTTCTGTATGGAATAATACCAGTAAGGTTGCAGATATTCATGTTTTTAACAATCTCAATGGACAGAAGATGTTTGAGGTTGACGGGACTTATGATCCGGAATACAAAGAAATGGATCTCATCATAAACACAGAACAACTGCCTGTTGATGCATTAAACCCCCTACTTAAAGTTTTTGCCTCAGATATAAACGGAAAAGCATCAGGCATACTTAATTTCAACAGCTCTCCAGGCAAATTACAACTGAAGGGTGCTATCCTTGCAGAAAACACTTCAATGCAAATAGATTATCTGCAGACAAAATACAGTTTTACAGACTCCATAAGATTTGACAATAATGTAATCTCTTTCAACAATATAACACTATATGATGTACAGGGAAATACTGCTACTCTCAACGGGTCGGTATTCCATAATAATTTCAAAGATTACGGTACTGATCTGCTCATTAACATGAATGAATGTATGGTCCTTAACACCAAGTACAAAGACAATGAAGTTTTTTACGGAAGTGCTTTTGCTTCAGGTGTCACAACAATCAAAAGCAAAGAAGGCATTTTATCATTTGATATCTCGGCAAGAATTGGAGAAGATACCAAAATAAATATTCCCCTTAATTCAAGTGAGACTGTATCAGATTATTCCTTCATAACTTTTATTAAAAATGATACAACCCTGACAGTGACCAGACAGGCCGGAGGCATGGTTAACCCTGTTCAGACCAGGACTGGCATGGATCTGAATTTCGACCTCGAGGTTACACCTGATGCAGAAGTTCAGCTGATATTTGATTCGAAAGTAGGCGATATTATGAAAGGGTACGGAACAGGCAGACTAAATATTAACTACGATTCAAAGGGAGATTTCAGGATATCGGGGGATTATCTTATTGAAGCCGGAGATTATTTATTCACTCTGGGTAATATCCTGAACAAGCCTTTTATTGTTGAAAACGGAGGGCGTATTGTTTTTAATGGCAACATAGATGATGCAGAGATCGATATGAAAGCCATCTATAAATTAAGGGCATCTCTTTTTGAGATACTCCAGGACGACAGATTTAATGAAAGGATCCCTGTTGAGTGCCAGATCAATTTATCAGGCAAGCTTTTCAATCCTGTTATCAGTCTGGACATAGTCCTTCCTACAGCAGATGAAGCAACACGTACATATCTCAAGAATGTCATTACGACAGAAGAAGAATTAAGCAGACAGTTTCTTTACCTTCTGGTCATGAATAGTTTTTATGCTGATCCTTCATACGGATCAACACTTACAACAACTACCACAACAGGTACTTCAGCCATGGCTGTAACAACTACCGAAATGGTTTCCAATCAGTTAAGCAACTGGCTATCACAAATCAGTAATGATTTCGACATCGGATTCGTTTACCGGCCCGGGTACAAAGATATAAATGCCAACGAAGTTCAGCTTGCCCTTTCCACACAGCTTCTGAACGACAAGGTCACAATCAACGGTAATTTTGATGTCAGGGGAACAGGTGGCACAGCAGGAACCAACGATCAACTTACAGGCGACTTTGATATTGAATACAAGATTACTGATAAAATACGCTTCAAGGTCTTCAACAGATTCAATAATCCATATACCGGAAAACAAGCACCTTATACACAAGGATTCGGATTATTCTATAAACAGGATTTCGATAAATTATCCGATCTCTTCAGAAAAAACAAAGATTCTGAAATGAAAAAAGAGGAAGAACCGGTAGTTATGCTGGAATAAGCCCCTGTTTTTATTTTAGTTAGACATTTATGGTTAATAAATAGAAAGGTATTGTTATTAACCGGATATAATAGAATGAACTATAAATACGTTTTTTCATATATTCGCAGGTGATACTTAAAATAAATACACGGATATCATAAAAATATAAACAGAAACAAAAAATGGGATATATACAGTTTATTATGCAGGGAGGAGCACTTCCCGTTGAAGAAACAAGCCAGATTAAGATGACATTGTTCGACATGGCTATCAAGGGAGGCTGGTTAATGGTTCCTATAATACTTCTTTCTTTTGTGGCAGCCTATATATTCATTGAAAGGTATTATGTTATCAGAAAGGCTACCCACGAAGATCAGAATTTTATGAACAGGATCAAAGACTATATACATGACGGGAAAATAGAGTCAGCAATGGCCCTCTGTAAGTCTACAGACAGTCTGTCAGCCAGAATGATAGAAAAAGGAATAAGCCGACTGGGCAGACCCCTGAATGACATAAGCACTGCCATTGAGAATGTCGGAAAACTTGAGATTTCAAAGCTTGAAAAGAGTTTTCCCACTCTTGCCACAATAGTCGGAGTAGCCCCTATGCTGGGTTTTCTGGGAACAGTGATCGGTATGGTTAGGTCTTTCTATGCCATGTCACAAGCTGGAAATAATATTGAAGTATCTCTCCTTTCTGATGGTATTTATACAGCACTCATCACTACCGTGGCTGGTCTGACGATAGGAATACTCGGATATTTTGCCTATAATACACTAGTCGTAAAGGTTGAAAAAGTAATCTTTAACCTGGAAGCTACCAACACAGAATTCATGGACATCCTGAATGAACCCGTAAAATAAGTAATCTGTCATGGCTATTTCACACCGACATAAAATAAATATCAGCTTCAGTTCAGTTGGAATGACTGACGTTATCTTTCAATTGCTGATATTTTTCATGCTTACCTCTACACTGGTCCATCCTACAGCTCTTAAACTTTTACTTCCCAAGGGTTCGACTCAAACATCAGCTAAACCACAGACTACTGTCTCCATTACAG
Source organism: Bacteroidota bacterium (assembly GCA_012729475.1). Classification (GTDB taxonomy): domain Bacteria; phylum Bacteroidota; class Bacteroidia; order Bacteroidales; family VadinHA17; genus LD21. The sequence continues at coordinate 1,696 of JAAYDB010000001.1, read as the reverse complement.
CTGATCAAAGATATTATGTTGAACAACAGCCCGTTACACTTCAGGAACTGGAAAGTGTTCTCAGAGAGAAACTGGGAGAGTCTCCTGAAACATATATATCATTGCATGCTGATAAATCTGTTCCGTTTGAAACAGTTGTTTTTGTATTGAATATTGCTCAGGCAAATAATTATAAACTAATAATTGCAACTACTCCAAAATAATGATATGCGCAAATTTCCTTCGGAGAAAAAAAAGGGATTTGTTGGAACTGTAATAATTCATTCAGGTGCTATTATTATATTACTTATTGTTGGTTTATCCATTCCTCCTATCCCACCTGAAGAAGAAGGGATAATAGTAAATTTTGGTACAGACATGACCGGAATGGGATTCATCGAACCGTCTGCTTCTTCTGCTATGGAAGAAGCTGCTCCGCCACCAGCATCACCACCTCCACAGGCAGCTGACGATGTGGCTTTAACAGAAGAAGAACCTCTTCTCACACAGAATAATGAAGAAGCACCTGAGGTAAAAAAAGTAGACCCCGATGCTGAGAAAAAACGACTTGAAAGACTTGAGGCTGAGAAAAGAAGAAGGGAAGAGCTGGAAGCTGAAAGGATCAGAAAAGAACAGGAAGAAATAGAACGGCAAAGGATAGCTGCCGAGCAGGCCAGAATTGAAGCAGAAAGAAAGAGGCAGGAAGACATTATGAACAGGACACGCAATGCTTTGGCAAATGCAAAAAATACCGGTACGAATTCCACCAGTGAGGGTGTTGCAGGAGGCGAAGGGAATCAGGGATCTCCAACAGGATCTGTTGAATCTCAGAACAGGGGTGAAGGAAGAGGCACAGGAAATGCCGGTATATCATACAGTCTGGCCGGTCGTGGGGTCCAAAAACTTCCTCTTCCGAGATATGATTACCAGGGAGGCGGGAGAGTTGTTGTTGAAGTGAGTGTCGACCGTAGCGGGAGGGTCACTAATGCTGTACCCGGCTTCAGGGGCTCTAACACACTTGATGAATATCTTCTGCGTGTTGCCGAAGAAGCAGCACTGGAAGCACGATTCGAACCTAAAGATGATGCCCCCGAAATACAAAAAGGTACAATAACCTATAATTTCGTTCTCAAATAAAAATCAGTTCACACTATCGAACAACTCCTTTATGGCTAAATGGAGATTATCAATAAGATTATGATCCTTGATGATATAATCATCGATACCCTTCCTTGCCAGTTCAAGTACTACCTCTCCGTCATTCTGGCCTGAAAGCATTATTACAGCAGTATCGGGTTTTTTCTTTTTTATCTTGTCCAGTACCTCCATACCATTCATGTACTTCTTGTCATTTTTCGCAAAAAAATAATCCAGGATAATCAGATCAGGCTCCCGGTCTATTGCATTCAGGCACTCCTCTCCCGATTCAAATGCCTCCACCATATAACCTTCTGATGAAAAACGTTTTACAACCAACATGTTAATGAAGGGGTCATCATCAACAATAAATATCTTTTTTAGTTTATCCATTATAAGGTATTTATTCCAATACTCCGTTGTAAAAGTAATAAAAAAATAACCCGAAACTAATGCGGGTTATTCTTAAGACTGATATAGTTAAAAAGCGAACAGAGGAAAAGGCTTCATCATCCTTTTGACTTCATTTGCCACTCTTTCAACGGCTGTATCATCATCTGTGTTCTTCAATACATCATCC
>JAAYDB010000154.1 GCA_012729475.1 Bacteroidota bacterium | reverse complement strand
GTCTGTTTCTGAAATTCAGATCAGAACCCATTAAAGTAATTATGATAACATCTTCACAACCACAGGACGGGAAAAGCTTTGTTTCCTTTAATCTTGCTGCATCTATCGCTTCTGTAGGACATAAAACAGTAATAGTCGATTGTGACCTGAGAAGGCCTACATTACATGATAAATTCAAAATAAATAATTCTATTGGCCTTTCAAATTATATGGTTGACCATACTCCTAAAGAAAAAATAATTCACAAGACCGATGTTGAAAACCTTGCATTTATCCCCGCAGGACCTGTTCTTGCAAACTCTTCAGAACTGATTGAAGCAGGCGCTCTTGATGAAATAATCGATTACCTGAAACAAGAGTACGAATATGTTATTATTGATGCAACACCTACAGGATTGGTCGCTGATGCAACTCCCTTAATTAAATATGCATCAAACATACTTCTTGTTTGCAGAAACAATAGTACCAGAAAAGATGTCTTCAACGATGTTCTTACTATGTTCCGTACAAATAACATAGACAACTTCGATGTAGTTTTCAACGACCTGAGCATCAAAAAGAGCAGCTATGGCAGGTATAATGCTTATTATAAAAAAGAAGGGTTTTCTATTCTGAATAAATAAATGTGATTTAATACAATAACACTAAATATGAGCAACAACAAGTCTACAATATCGGATAAAGTAAGGAATTATATCGTACAGGCATCACACGCCGGTAAAGAAAAAATTAAAAATGAATCCCTGATCTTTAAGGAGGGTTACTTTGACTCAATGGGATTCATAATGCTTATAGCCTTTCTGGAAGAAACATTTTCCATTAAAACAAATGATGATGATTTAATGGAAGAAAACTTTGAATCAATAAACGCTATCACTGATTTCGTGTACAATAAAATTAATAACTGATCATGTGCGGAGTAGCCGGTATAATTGATTACCAGGGCAGATATAACGGCAGGACAGCTGTCGGATCAATGCTCCGCTCAATAAGCTACCGCGGACCAGACGAGAGCGGAATCTATGTATCAAATGCTGCAACCCTGGGAAATGTAAGACTGAGCATCATCGACCTCCTTACCGGGCAGCAGCCTCTCTCCGACCCCACAGGCAGATACTGGATAGTACACAATGGCGAAATATTCAACTACAGGGAACTGAGAAAAAACCTGGAAGCTGATGGTGAGAAATTCATAACACAGTCAGATACGGAGGTGATTGTCCACCTCTACGGCTTACATGGCCCCAAATGTCTTTCTCTTCTTAATGGTCAGTTTGCTTTTGCTGTCTGGGATAAACAAAAAGAAGAATTATTCATTGCCCGTGACAGAGTGGGTATCCGTCCTCTCTTCTACAACCTTAAAAACGGAGTTTTTTCTTTCGCCTCAGAAATAAAAGCCCTGCTCACTCAGAAAACTGTCAGCCCCAAACTACGGGTTCAAAGCCTCTCCCAGATATTTACCTTCTGGACCACCCTGACACCCTACACTGCCTTTGAGGATATCTTTGAACTGCCTCCCGGTCATTACCTTACTTTCAGCCGGCATGGGCTTACAATAACAAAGTACTGGAACCTTGATTACAGCCGTACAGATAAAGAGATAAAACTGAATGAGGCTGCCGGACAACTTGAAGAACTTCTTAAAAATGCAGTACGCTTACGGCTAAGAGCCGACGTTAAAGTTGCTGCTTACCTAAGCGGCGGTATTGACTCTAGTGCTACCACCGCTTTGATAAAGGATATTGAACCTGGCATACTGAATACTTTTTCCATAGGCTTCGATGAAAAGGATTTCGATGAGAGCAGGTACCAGAAAGAAGCAGTGGAATACTTCAGTACAAAACACAGATCTGTCAGCTGCTCTTCAGACAGCATAGCTCATCTCTTTCCTAAAGTGATATGGCATTCCGAAACAGCTGTCACCAGAACTGCTCCTGCCCCCATGATGATACTCTCAGAACTTGTCAGGGAAAACAATATCAAAGTGGTCATAACAGGAGAAGGATCAGATGAAATTCTGGCAGGCTATGATATCTTCAGAGAGGATGCCATCAGACGATTCTGGGCTTCACAACCGGCCTCCCGTATACGTCCGCTTCTGCTTAAAAAGATCTATCCCGATATCCCTCATTTGAGAAATGCCAACCCTGCAATACTGAAGATGTTCTTCGGGTACAGACTGCAGGAAACAGATAATCCTTTGTATTCCCACCTGCTGAGATGGAATAATGCTAACCATATAAAGAAACATTTCTCAGACGAGACACAATCAGCCCTGTCAGATTATGATCCGCTGGAGGAACTGGCAGAAAAACTGCCTCAAAACTTTAACAAATGGGATCCCCTGGCCAGAGCACAGTGGCTGGAGACAACAGTATTCATGTCGGGTTACCTGCTGTCATCTCAGGGCGACAGGATGGCAATGGCCAACTCTGTTGAAGGAAGATATCCTTTTCTCGATTACAGAGTCATTGAATTCTGTGCAGGACTACCTTCAAAATTCAAACTAAACGGATTAAATGAAAAGTATCTGCTTAAGAAAATGATAGACGGCCGCATACCTGAAAGTATCATAAAAAGGCCAAAACAACCTTACAGGGCACCTATCAGCAGTGTATTCATGTCAAAAGATGCACCTGAATATGTAAAAGAGATGCTGTCCGGCACCTACACCGGGAAAGCCGGGATTTTCAATCCGGATTCTGTTGCTTCCCTGACAGAAAAGATAGAAAAAACAGGGATTGCTTCCGAAGTTGATAATATGGCACTCACAGCAGTGATATCCACACATCTTTTATATCATCAGTTCATTGAAAATAATAACAGTGAGTACGAAAGAGAAGAGCTAAGGAACCTGAAAATCGTTGAGGATAAATAAAGAATCGCTTATGACGAAACTACTGAATAAGGTTTCTTTTATTAACTTTTTGGGGTCACATTGATTCTTAAACGTCCCCATCCTCCCCTTTGCCCCCCCTTCCCCCCTAAAGGGGGGAGAGTTAACAACTGATATGAAAAAATAAAGAAGGTAATTGGAGGATTTTTGAAATATTGAAAAATGTGTATTGAGATAAAGACATCAATGTTAAAAACAAGAG
>JAAYDB010000153.1 GCA_012729475.1 Bacteroidota bacterium | reverse complement strand
CATAACAAGGGCTAAAGAATTTGCGGCAAAAGTTAATAAACCGCTTATTAATGGAGAGATTGGGTGTATTGCACGTGCCAATCCTTACGATATTACTCTTCAGGAACACATGGATGCAAATGTGGGATGGTACATATGGGAACTTATGATCGTCCGTCAGGGATGGGGTACTGTTCACGGTGTCTTCTATGAAGACGGAAGTGTAAGGGATCCGTCAATTGCTGCGGCGATAATGGGATATTTCCGTAAGCGTACTCCGGATATACTCCCGTCTGTACCGGATAATGAGGGATGGATTGTCAGGATAACAGACCGGAGTGATCAATGGCTAAAAAATTCTGAAGGGTCCTGGAATGATGGACTGGATATTGCCGAAACAGCTGCTCATCTTCTGGAAGCAGGGGAACTTGTTGCAATGAGAATACCTCCTACATGGGAGGTTGAAATGCTCAGGCAGGGAGATGTTGACATGAAAGCCCTGAAAGAGCTGATCATCAAATTTAAAGATCAACTTGAACCTTTTATAAAACCACCTGTTTCAAACAACTAATTTATCCACAAAATGAGGCACAATATTCCGGAAGTCCGGGAGGATATAATACCTCAACCCGAGGTGCCATAAATCAGTTCTTCACGGGAATTAACAATGAGATAGTCAGCAACAGCTGGCTGACAAAAAACATTCAGCAAAATCACGGACCTCTTGGGGATATTTACCCCGATGTTGTCGGTGGAAGTAACAGATACACCTCAGTGGGCTCCCTGTGTTATCAGTGATCCTGAAAAAGGCAATAGCGGTTCCCTCCCTGTAACTATTAACAAATTTAATGCAATTAAGTCGCTTTCAAAGGCCTCGGATTCCCTGCCGGCAGTCGGGCTGATTCGGGTGACAAACTAGCCTGTAAAATTTATTTTCAACATTTCTTAGCATAAGAGGCTAAATAGTACCTTTTTAGCAAAAGAATACTGTTTTAAACTTCATGTATTAATAATTATTAACTTTTTTTTTAATTAAAATTTTTTATGTATATTTGAAAACATTTGAAAAACCTGATCATTTTTTGACTAACATTTTTTAATTGCCCTTTCTAAAAAAGGATGTTTAGCCAACAATTTGGATGCTCTTTGTAAGTTCTTTGAGTTTATTATCATATAACACACTGACACAGGCATTTAACTTAAATGAGTTAGTCCTGAAGATCAGATATTACTATTGAAAAACAGGAGTCCGGGCACAAAGATAATAGTTCTCGATCCTGCCTGTTTGCTTTTTTTGATCGTTGTCTAGATTGTACATTATATAATACTTATATTCAGTTATTTATTACTAATTAACTTATAAAAAACTATCAGTTTAAAAAAAACTATTAATTATCACAAGTGTCCACTGAAAATGAAAAATTGATAATCCTTGTTGGAATATCGAAGAATAATATTTGATAATGAAGCCATTACATTTTAATCTATAGTTAAATTAATCTTATGAATTTTCAAATCGTGGACAGTTATATTTATCCGTAACTTGCAAATACAGATACGATTATGTCTGTGTTAAATAATTATAGTTGACACTAATGTTTAATTTTAAATGAAAGCCTATGTAAATAAAAGGAAGATCAAACCCTAAAACCCCATGATTATCAATTAATCAGGGTATTGTTTCAAACAAATTATTTCTTTTCCATCAATTGGAAAAAATTGTTATTTTAAAAAAAACACATTTAATTATGAAACAAAAACTACCTAACCTTACTCCTTACTGCGTACCAGGGATGAAAAGACCTGTTTTTATACTCAAGTTCATTTTGGTCGCAGTACTCCTCAGCAGCATCCAGATGAATGCGGCAGGTGCAGGAGATAAGAAAAACCCAAAATTCAATGATTCAAATTCATCTACTTCTGTCGTTCTGCAACAGATTGCTGTAAGTGGTACTGTTAATGACGAAGCAGGACAGCCAATGCCTGGTGTAAATGTCCATGTTGAAGGGACGACACTTGGAACTATAACAGATATTAATGGTAGATATTCCATTTCTGTGCCTAATGCAAATGCCATACTGGTATTTTCATTTGTAGGTTATAATGAACAAAAAGTTCCTGTTGCCGGCAAATCAGTAGTTGATGCCGTACTTCAGGAATCATTTGAGAGCCTTGAGGAAATTGTTGTTATCGGTTATGGCACGACAAGAAAGAAGGACCTTGCTTCGGCTATTTCGGTTGTTAACACGGAAGAAATTGCAAAACAGCCTGTGCCTAACATTGAAACCGCGCTTCAGGGGCTTGCCCCGGGTGTTCAGGTAACGGCCACACGAACCGGAGAACCTGACATTATAATTCGTGGTGTGGGTACTACCAGTGGTAATAACAGTCCTTTATATGTTATTGATGGTATTCCTACAAACAGTTCGAATGTTAACCCTTCGGATATTGAAACCATGCAGGTTTTGAAGGATGCTGCATCAACAGCTATTTACGGTTCGCGTGGTGCTAACGGTGTAATTCTTATTACTACCAAAAGCGGTAAAACCACAAATATCGGACAACCAAAGGTAAGCCTTAACAGCTATTATGGCTTTGAAGAAGCATGGAAATTGCTCGATTTGACAAACACAGCAGAATGGGCATCGATTGTTTACGAGAGTAATTTAGCTGCAGGTGGATCTCCTCCGCCACTTGCAGCATGGATTATTGAAGAAAACGGCGGCAGATACGACGGACCTGAATATGATTGGCAAGACCAGATTTTCCAGAGAGGTCTTATTACTCAAAATGGAATTAACATTTCTGGCGGTACTAATGCCGGAAACTATTATTTCTCAACAGAGCAATATAAACAGGAAGGCATTCTTATTACAACGCCGTATGAAAGATATTCGGTTCGTATGAACTCAAGCTGGAAAACCGGAAAATTCAGTTTTGGCGAAAATATTAGTTTTACATATGGTAAAAAAAGAAATGAAGTAGTTCCTGATGGTCGTACTGCTTTTCAACAGGCAATAAATATGGTGCCGAATATTCCTGTGTATGATGATAGAAACCAGCCGGGCGGATATGCAGGGGCAGGGTGGACGCATCCGGAATACTCTCCAGCTCCTACAGGACAAGATGCTTCTAACGTTGTTGGATTTTTAAACAGGGTTAGAAACATAAACTTCTCCAAAAGATTTATGGCAAGTGCTTATGGTGAGTACGAGATAATCGACGGTCTTACTTTTAGAAGTACATTTGGAATTATCAGTACGGATAGTGATGGATCTAACCATAGTCTGGAAACCCGTATGGGCGCGAAAGAGATTCCAAATACAACGCTTAGTAACAGTCACTCCTGGGGGTACGACTGGAACTGGGATCAAACCCTTAATTATAGTAAAAGTTTTGGCCAGCACGATTTTAATGTTATGGGGACTTATTCTACTGAGTATTCGAAATATCGCAATTTTAATGCATCAGGTCAGGGTATCCAGACTGAAGTACATGATGTGCTTGGCAAAGTTGAAAGCAACTTTGGCGTTGGCGGCAGCGAACGCGAACAGAGCCGTATTTCGTACCTTGGTCGTGCAACCTATAACTATGCAGGTAAATATATTTTAGTAGCCAACATACGTCGTG
>JAAYDB010000152.1 GCA_012729475.1 Bacteroidota bacterium | reverse complement strand
GGTTCAAAACCTGTTCTGGCCATGCTTCCAATATGCTTCATCAACCCCGGAGATATTCTGCTTACTACAGTACCGGGCTATCCCGTGTCTGCTACTTATACAAAATATCTTGGAGGAGAGGTTTATAATTTACCTCTACTTGAATCAAATAATTTCCTTCCCGACCTGGATTCAATACCCGACAGTATCCTGAAAAAAGCAAAACTCCTTTATATTAATTATCCTAACAATCCAACCGGGGCAGTAGCTGATAAGGATTTTTTCAGCCATGTAGTAAGTTTTGCAGCCAAAAACGGTATTATTGTGATGAATGATGCTGCCTACGGAGCTCTGACTTACGACGGATATAAACCCCTAAGCCTGTTCTCGGCAGAAGGGGCTATGGAAACCGGGCTGGAGATCCATTCTCTATCAAAAGCATTCAACATGACCGGCTGGAGAATTGGCTTTATCTGTGGTAACAGTAAGGCAATAAAAGCATATGCCACTGTTAAGGATAATACCGATTCAGGACAATTCAGGGCAATACAAAAAGCTGGAATAGAAGCCTTCCGTAACCCTCAGATAACAGAAAGAACCATTGAGAAATATTCAAGAAGATTCGATCTGCTGGTAGCTGCCCTTAACGAAGCCGGATTCAGCGCAAAAAAACCAAAAGGGACTTTCTATTGCTATGTTAAAGCTCCAAAAGGAACAGAAAGCGGAAGAGAATTTAATACAGCTTCTGAGTTTTCTGAATTCCTTATCAAAGAATCATTGATATCTACTGTCCCATGGGATGATGCCGGAAAATTTATCAGATTCTCTGTCACCTTCGAAGCAGACAGCCTTCAAAAAGAGAAAGAAGTTATTGAGGAAATGAAAAAAAGATTAATTAACCTTAAGCTCCTTTTCTGATCCCCTTTTGGATCAGGTAAACCTCTGTCATAAAATGGCTGAAATATCTGCTGTAATAATAACTCACAATGAAGAAGAATATATAGGACAATGTATCACTTCGTTGCAGGGCCTTGCTGACGAAATAGTGGTCGTCGATTCTTTTTCAACTGATTCCACAAAGGAAATATGTAACTCTTTCGGGGTACAGTTCATAGAACATGAATTTGAAGGTTACGCCAAACAGAAAAATTACGCCACTTCACAGGCAAAACACAACTATGTATTATCACTTGATGCCGATGAAGCACTGAGCGAAGAACTGAAAAAATCCATACTGGAAATAAAACCCAATCCTGAATTCCACGGATATGTATTTAACCGGCGTAATAATTATTGCGGAAAATGGATGAGGTATACATATCTTATCCCCGACAGGCATCTGAGATTATTCGATCGCACCAAAGGAAAGTGGAAAGGTCCTGATCCACATGATAAATTCTTTCTTGAAAAGTCTTATAAAAGTAAAAAACTGAAAGGAGATCTTTTGCACTGGAATTACGAATCCTTCAATGAACACATGGACAGGATGAACCGTTATTCATCCATCAGTGCAAAAGAATATTATAGTGCAGGCATAAAAGTTACAATCTGTTCAGGGACCTGCCACATGATCTGGAAATTCCTCAGATCCTATTTCCTGGAAGGCGGAATTCTTAACGGTCATACAGGATATGTTTCATCTGTTATCACTGCCTGGTCCTCCTTCCTGAAGTATTCAAAACTCAGGGAAATGAATCTTAAGGATAAAAAGACTAAATTTACCGGAAATGATATTTGATACCGACATAAAAAATTCATTGGAAATCCTGAAGTCTGGCGGAGTGATACTTTATCCTACAGACACCATCTGGGGACTGGGGTGTGATGCAACAATTGACTGTGCTGTTGAAAAAATCTATTCAATAAAAATGATGGACAGGGATAGAAGCCTGATCATCCTTGTAAATGATATTGGCATGCTTGAAGAATACGTGGAAGATGTACCACAGGTAGCTTATGACTTATTACACTTATCTGATACACCCACAACAATAATTTATCCTGATGGCAGAAATCTTGCATCCGGTATATGTAGTGATGACGGATCTGTAGGAGTGAGGATCTGTCATGATAAATTTTGTGTGGAGCTGATAAAACGTTTAGGCAAACCTCTGATATCCACTTCCGCAAACATAAGCGGAGAACCTTTTCCGGCAAACTTCAGCGAGATTGAAGAAGCTCTGCTGAAAAAAGTTGATTATGTTGTGAAATATCTACAGGAAGACCGGCGAAAAAATTTTCCTTCGCCGGTAATAAAAATCGACAAAAACGGAGTATTCAAAATAATCCGGATGTAATAAATCTAATCAACGGACCTTAACCTTCCTGATCCCGAAGACCTTGAATCTATCTGGGGATTTCCGCTGTAACTTATATTTCCACTTCCTGAGATTCTTGCAGTTAGGAAGCCTGTCACCCTGCAATAACAATCACCACTGCCTGACACACTGACTCTCAGATTGTTAATTTCCAGATCTTTCCCCGAATAAGTCCCTGAACCACTTATTGAGATTTCAGCCTTGTCAGCACTCCCTCCTCCTTCTATTATAATATCTCCCGAACCGGATATGTTGCAGTCCAGTTCGTCTGCATACAGATCTGAGGTAACAATCCTTCCGCTGCCACTCACGCTAAGATACAGATCATCAACATGCTCTATATCATTGACAACTTCAGCTTTCCCTGAACCAGATACACTTAAGCCTTCCAGTCCGGGCATAGTAATGTATACATCAATATTACCGTAATTACCGAAGTTGAAAAACCTGTTCTCATGCCGGATAACAAGCTTATCTCCATTCACTTCTGTTATAACACGATCTAAATCACCTCTGTCACCTTCCAGTACCACACTGAAATCCGAACCTGTTCTGACAGTCAGATGTCCCGATATACCAAAACTTATCTCTGAGAAATTCCTTAGATCCCTTGTCTCTTTGGTCCCCGATGCCCCCGGAGCACAATAAGCACTTACAATTACTGTAAAAAGCAAAAAAATAGCCGGATAAATAGTCTTTTTCATTATAATCTGGGTTTTGGTTTACTTGTTTTGTAAAAAGACGTTCTTTATAATGAATTGTTGCACATTTTTTTCAATATGTCAGTTAATTGATTTCTGCAAGACCATCCGGGATATCCATCCTGATTGTTTTGTTTGCTTCATCCAGTGAAATAATCAGATCGGGATGGAAAGGGATAAGAATACTGTTGTTTTTTTCTGTAATAATATTTAGAAGCAGTTGTCCGGGATTTTCAATTATTTCCTTTACTGTTCCGGTAATTTTATTTTTTTTGTCATAAAAGCGGAAACCCTGTAGACCGGAGATATTTTCCACAGAATATTTCTTGTATCTGTCTGTTTCCAGGAATACTTCACATCCCGTAAATTCTTTTATAACATCCGATGAATTGTATCCTTCAAACTTTGCAATCAGTATACCGGCTCCGCTGTATTCATAATCCGATAATAAAAAAGGAACAGGTTTCCCTTCAATTAGAAGAAAAACCCAGTCCAGTTCCGGTATATTATTCTTAAAGGTATTTTCAAGCCTTAATATTACTTCGCCTTCATGGCCATGGGTCTTTGCTATTTTCCCAAGTAATATGTCAGCTTTATAAGCCATTCAATCACAGGCTCTGTGCTTCAGGAATTATTCCTGAGGCTTTTCTTCGTCTGCAGCAGGGGGAGCAGGTTCTTCTGCAACAGGTTTCTGTTCATCTTCAACAGACGGGGCTTGTTCGGTACTATCTGCCTCAGCTGTTGTGTCTTCAGCTACAGATTCTTCAGCCGGAGAATCAGGTTTAGTAGCAGCTTCTTCCTTTGCAGCAATTTCTGCTTGCCTTTTGGCCAGTTTTTCAGCTCTTGCATCATTTATTTTTTTCTCTTCTGCCAGCCTTCTGACCATTTCATCTTCTTTCGATTTTTCCAGCCCGCTTCTTTTGGCTTCGATCTTTGTTTCATTCTGCTTCATCCACTCCTCAAAACGCCGGGTGGCTTCTGCATCATCAAAAGCACCTTTTTTGACTCCCTCAAGAAGATGCTTTTTTATGAGGACTCCCTGATAAGAAAGGATAGCCCTGCATGTTTCCGAAGGTTTCGCGCCATTTTGCAGCCAACCCAGAGCCTTATCGAAATCCAGTTCGATTGTGGCGGGGTTAGTGAGCGGATTGTATTTTCCGATCTTTTCAATATATCTGCCATCCCGTGGCGACCTGCTATCTGCTACCACAATGTGGTAATAGGCCAGCTTTTTGCGACCTTTCCTAGCTAATCTGATTCTAACTGCCATTAATTTTTAACGCTTTTGTTTAACCTGTTTAAAATTGTGGGTGCAAAGATAATAGTAAATCTTTACCGGACAAATGACTGACATTAAAATTATAAGGCAATTTTAAGTATTTTTGTCTGTTATCTATATATTTTTAAGTATTTTATTCATGTCTTCATTCACTCATTTACACGTTCATACACAATATTCTATATTAGACGGAGCTGCCAATATACAATCACTTGTTGAAAGGGCCAAGTCACTGGGCATGGAAGCCCTTGCAATTACCGATCATGGTAATATGTTTGGAGTCAAGGAGTTCCATAACACTGCCACAAAAAAAGGACTCCTGCCTGTCATTGGATGTGAAGTATATGTTGCAAAGAGATCCATAAAAGATGTCTCAGGAAAAGAAGACCGTTCAGGTGACCACCTGATACTGCTTGCTAAAAACTCTAAAGGCTACAAAAATCTTATTAAACTTGTCTCAACATCATGGATAAAAGGTTTTTACTACAAACCGAGAGTCGATAAAGAACTCCTCAAAATATACAGTGAGGGACTTATTGCTTCATCTGCCTGTCTCGCCGGCGAGATTCAGGACGAGATACTGAACGGCACAGCCTCCTCTGCAGAAAAAGCCCTGCAGAGTTATCTTGATATCTTCGGAGAAGATTTTTACCTGGAGATCCAGCGACATGAGACCTATGATCCGGGAGCTGACATGACTATCTTCCCGCAACAGCAAAAAGTGATAGAAGGATTTAAAAAACTAGCCGCAAAATTCAATGTGAAGATAATAGCTACCAACGATGTGCATTTCATAAATGCTGAAGACGCAGAGGCACATGACAGGCTGATATGTATAAATACCGCAAAAGATATTGATGATCCGGACAGGATGAGATACTCGAAACAGGAATATCTCAAGACTGAAGAAGAAATGAGAATGATCTTCAGCGATATCCCTGAAGCTATTGATAATATTGCCGAAGTTACCGGCAAGATAGAAAAATATAAGCTGGATCATGCTCCCGTCATGCCGGAATATGAACTGCCTGAAGGATTCACTGATAAAGATGAATACCTTAAACACCTCACTTATCAGGGAGCAGAAGAAAGATGGGGTGCTCTTACCTCTGAGTATACCGAAAGGATCGATTTTGAGCTCAGGACAATTGCTAAAATGGGCTTCCCCGGTTATTTCCTTATCGTTCAGGATTTCCTTAAGGCAGCACGTAAAATGGGAGTATCTGTCGGCCCGGGCAGAGGCTCCGCTGCCGGGTCAGCTGTTGCTTACTGTTTAAGGATAACAGATATAGATCCCATTAAGTACGGACTGCTGTTTGAACGCTTCCTGAATGTAGACAGAATATCCATGCCTGATATAGATATCGATTTTGATGAAGACGGAAGAGAATCTGTATTGAAATATGTAGTGGACAAATATGGTCACGATAAAGTTGCTCATATTATTACTTTCGGGTCAATGGCTGCAAAAATGGCTATAAGAGATGTAGCACGTGTACAAAAATTACCACTTCCCGATGCCGACCGCCTGGCCAAACTCGTCCCTGAAAGACCAGGCATCACCCTTTCCCGTGCTTATGCCGAAGTACCCGAACTGGCAAGAGAAAAAGAATCTTCGAACAAACTTATTTCACAAACCCTTAAATATGCAGAAGTCCTTGAAGGTTCAATACGACAGACCGGAGTACATGCATGCGGAATAATTATAGGAAAAGACTCCCTGGATAATTATATCCCCTTATGTACCGCAAAAGACACTGATTTATATGCAACACAATATGATGGCAGTCATGTAGAATCCGTTGGCCTTCTCAAAATGGATTTCCTTGGACTTAAAACACTATCAATAATAAGAGATGCTATCTCCAATATAAAGAAATACAAGAATGTCGATATTGATATAGAAACCATCCCTCTCGACGATAAAAAGACTTATAATCTTTTCAGCAATGGCGATACGACCGGTATCTTCCAGTTCGAATCATCAGGCATGAAAAGATATCTCAGAGAACTGAAACCAAATCGTTTTGAAGACCTGATTGCCATGAATGCCCTTTACAGGCCGGGGCCGATGGAATATATTCCTAAATTTATCAGAAGAAAACATGGCAGTGAAAAGATCGATTATACCCTTCCCGTGATGGAAAAATACCTGAACGATTCCTATGGTATTACAGTTTATCAGGAACAGGTGATGCTCCTTTCACAGGAACTGGCAGGTTTTACAAAGGGAGAAGCTGATTCGCTCCGCAAATCGATGGGTAAAAAGAAAAAATCCATCATGGACGAAATGAAGATCAAATTCATCGAAGGCTGTGCGAAAAACGGGTACGATGAAACTATAATACATAAAATATGGTCCGACTGGGAAGCCTTTGCACAATATGCTTTCAATAAATCACACTCTACCTGCTATGCTCTGGTAGCATACCAGACCGGTTATCTTAAGGCACATTATCCTGCTGAATTTATGGCTGCTGTACTAAGCCGTAATATCAGCGACCTGAAAAAAATAACGGTTTTAATGGACGAGATTCGACGTATGGGGATGGAAGTGCTTGGACCTGACGTTAATGAAAGTGACCTTAAATTCACTGTAAATAAAGACGGGAATATACGGTTTGGCCTCAATGCAATAAAAGGAGTGGGAGAAAATGCTGTTCTCCAACTCATAGAAGAAAGAGATGCAAATGGTCCTTACACAAGCATATACGACCTTGTAGAGCGGGTAAACCTGAATGCTCTGAACAAAAAAAACCTTGAGGCAATGGCTGTGGCCGGAGCACTCGACTGTTTCTCCGATACGACAAGAGCACAGTATTTTGCACTCGACACAAAAGGATCAAGCTTTATTGAAAGTCTGATCCGTTATGGGAATAATGCAAAAACCATAAAGCAGTCTTCGCAAAATACTCTCTTTGGCGATTCAGAAACAGGCTTTGAACTATTTAAACCGGAACCTTCACCCTGCCAGGAATGGCCAAAACTTGAAAAACTGAACAGGGAAAAAGAAGTAATAGGTATTTACCTTTCATCACACCCGCTCGACGACTTCAGGCTCGAAATGGACGTCTTTACCACTGCAACACTGGCTAATCTGCAGAACCTGAGAGACTACCTCAACAGAGAGGTTATAGTGGCAGGAATGGTTACAGAAACCCGCAACGGGATAAGTAAAAACGGTAAACCATATGGCTCATTCACCCTTCAGGATTATACCGATTCATTCAGATTCATTATGTTCGATAAAGATTATATAGACAATAGTAAATTTTGTACTACAGGCTATTACCTCATGGTCAGAGGAAGAGTCCAAAAAAGAAGATACAGAGAGGATGAACTGGAATTCAGTATCAAAAAAATCAATCTGTTGTCAAGCGTAAAAGATGAACTGATAAATAGTGTAACACTTAAAATAAGCCCTGATAATATAAATCTGCAGCTAATAGACGAGCTTAGGGATATGATCAATGAAAACAAGGGAAGCAGCGAACTGAAATTCATGTTTATTGACCATGATGAAAAAATTTCTCTGCCAATGTTTTCCAGAACAATCAGAGTCAGACTCAATAACGATTTTATTTCTTATCTCGATGATAATCCTTCTATCGAATATAAAGTTAATTAACTATATTTATGCCCTTAATTTTAATGATTCTCTAATACTTTTTTTATTATGGCACTGGAGGTAAATGATAGTAATTTTGAAGAAGTGGTTATACAATCTGACAAGCCCGTTGTAGTTGATTTCTGGGCAGAATGGTGCGGGCCCTGCAGAATGATAGCACCATCTATTGAGGAAATGTCTGCAGAATATTCTGAAAATGCTGTTATTGCCAAATGCGATGTTGATAACAACCCTCAGGTTGCAATGAAATACAGCATCAGAAATATTCCTACTGTTTTGTTTTTCAAAGATGGTGAAATAGCTGACAAACAGGTTGGAGCAGTTCCGAAATCAAGCCTTGTTGAAAAGCTCAACGCCCTCCTGTAATCATATCTCCTCGGCCTTCTTTCTTAACCCGGCATGTTTTTTAGTGCCGTGAAAGAAATGATTATCCTGCTAATAGAATTATGACAGCCTGTATTTTCGCAGCATCAAGCACAAAAGTCGACAGCCAGTATGCCGAAGCAGCTTCACTGCTGGGATCACTGCTTGCCAGAGCTGATATTGATGTGATCTTTGGCGGAGGAGGAATAGGACTTATGGGTAAAATCGCTGATTCGGTAATTGCCGGTGGAGGAAAAATAACCGGAATAATACCTTTATTCATGAAAAATGAAGGATGGGGGCATCCCGGTATTCAAAATATGATTGTCACAAAAGACATGAGCCAAAGGAAAAAAAAGATGCTTGAAATGTCCGATGCCGTTATTGCTCTTCCTGGAGGAATGGGAACACTTGAAGAACTGACAGAAGCCATAACCCTCAAACAATTGGGCCTTTTTCACGGACCAATTATCATACTCAATACACTGGGCTTCTACTCCTCTCTTCTGGAATTCATTGATAATATGATCAGTAATAAATTCCTCAGACATGAACATAAAGGTATATGGAAGGTAGCTGATACTCCCGGCGAAGCAATCAGCATTCTGGGCAATGAAGTAAAACTGCCTACGGAATGGCGTAAAATAGCAAAAATATAACAATCTGCTACTACCCTTTATCAGTATCCTCTAACCATTATCAAGCACCTGTTAATGAAGGTGTTTATTCTCTTCTTCCTGTTTTATAATAGCCTGTTAAGCCTTGTTTTCAATAATCTTAAGTATACTGTTGCTGTATATCTTTTTCGAGATTGTCAGTCCCTTAATATAAGGAGCTCTGACACCTTCGTGAAATGATTCCTTTCCATAAAAAATCCTTGCCTCATCCCATAAACCTGTTGAAATAAAATGATTGAGCACTTGTGCCCCCCCTTCAACAATTACTGACTGTATTCCTTCACTGAAAAGAAATTCTGCTACCTGACGTGAGGAATCCCTTTCCCTGTCAATTCTTATTATTTCTGTTCCCCTGATCTGCAATTTCTCATTGTGCGTAAACACTATATTCCTGCCGGGTATATTGAATAATGCGGATTCTGTATCAACTAACCCTGAACTGGTCAATATCAGCCTTAAGGGATCCACGCCTTCCCATGCCCTTATATTAAGTTGGGGATCATCAGCACTGAGAGTCGTTGCTCCCACCAGAATAGACTGTTCAGCTGACCGCCATTTATGTACCAGTACTCTTTCTGCCTCTCCGGTAATCCAGTAAGGTCTTTTCCTGGAAGTATCATCCCTTTTGAAATCAATAAAGCCATCAGTACTCTCTGCCCATTTAAGAATTATATACGGTCTTTTCTTTTCATGAAAAGTAAAAAACCTCCTGTTTATCCACCTTGATTCCTCCTCAAGGACACCCTTAACTATTTCAGTACCTGCATCAATAAGAGTCCTTATTCCATTTCCCGACACTTTTTCACTGGTATCTGTTGTACCTATTACTACTTTCTTTATCCCACTCTTAATTATCAGATCAGTACACGGAGGGGTACGCCCAAAATGAGAACAAGGCTCCAGGTTCACATACAAGACTGATGAAAGGGGAATGTTACTGCCCCCGGCAGACTTTACAGCAAGCACCTCTGCATGAGGTCCTCCCGCTTTTAAATGGTAGCCCTCTCCTATAACCCTTCCCTGATGAACAATAACTGATCCTACCAGAGGATTAGGGTATGTCAGGCCTTCGGCCCGGCCTGCCAGATCAAGACAACGTTGCATGAATTTTATTTCTTCATCTGCCGCCATATATTCTGAAAATGCTAATTTTGAATTATGGCCAGCAAGATACAAACAATAAAAGATATTAGAATCTGCCTTCTAAATGAACTTTCAGATATCTACCCGGAACCTGAAATAAAAGCATTTGAAAATATCATCATCAAAACCGTTTTAAAATACCCCCGCCTCCATGCTCTGGCATACCCTGAGACAAAGATCACCAGGAAAAAAGCCCGCGAAATCATCATGATATGCCAGGAACTGAAGAAAGAAAAACCCATACAGTATATCCTTGGTGAGACAAGCTTCTATAACCTGACAATAAAGGTGAACAGTAACACACTCATTCCCCGTCCTGAAACAGAAGAAATGACCGACCTTATAATAAAGGAAAACAAAAGCTTCACAGGATCCATCCTTGATGCAGGAACAGGAAGCGGATGTATTGCCATTACACTCGCTGTAAACCTTCCGGGATCAACAGTCACAGGCTTCGATATTTCCCAAGCTGCAATTACTCTGGCACAAGAAAATGCACTTCTGAATAAAGCTGTTGTTAGATTTTTCACGGCTGATATGCTTAACCCCGAATTGTCACTGTTCACCAAAACAGATATCATTGTGAGCAACCCACCCTATGTAACCCTGTCAGAAAAGAAAATACTTGCCGGAAACATACTTAATTATGAACCTCATCATGCACTTTTTGTGCCCGACAACGATCCCCTGAAATTTTACAGGGCAATAATAAATCTTGCCTCTGAAATTCTGAATAAAAATGGCAGACTCTATTTCGAAATAAACGAATCAATGGGAGAAATGCTGTCAGATTTACTTATCAGATCAAAATACAGAGAAGTAAGGGTAATAAACGACCTTAACGGGAAAGCCCGGATAATTAAAGCAATAAAAAATGACTGAAGAAAACACTGTTTTCAAAAGTTCCCTGAACAAAGCCATGCATTTATGTTCAAGGCGTGAATACTGTATATCAGATATAAAAAATAAACTGCAAACATGGGGTATCAATAAATCAGAATCCGATAAGATAATTTCTGTCCTTAAAAAAGAAAATTTTATAAACGAAATGCGTTATTCTGAAGCCTTTGTGAAAGATAAATACAATCAGAATAAATGGGGTAAAATAAAAATCAAGTATAGTCTGAAGATGAAATCCATTCCGTCTGACCTGATAGAAAAAGCACTGGAGTGTATAAATGAAGATACCTACATACAACGCCTGAAAGATATTCTGGCTGAACGTAAAAAAACCATTAAGGCAAAAAACCCCTACGAGATGAAGGGAAAGCTTTACCGCTACGCTATGTCAAAAGGATTTGAAAATAGTCTGATCAGTGATATATTGGACGATATTGTATGACAGATAGCTTATAACCATTTACATATGTGAATAATAAAAGGCATGAAAGCAATAAAGAACAATAAAGAAGATCCGGATATGTCAGTAATTATCAATTGTTTCCGGAAATCCGGATAATTCAGGTAATAGCGCGAAAAAAATATTCTGAGTAAGAACTGTGATACAAAAAAAATAAAAACTTTCATTCCATTTTCATTCCAGGTATATGCTTCGTCTATTCTACCACGTAATATGAGTGACAAACTATGTGACAGACCACATGATGGACATGGCATTCCTGTGATCTTTTCATGAATACAAACGACAGGATAATCATTTCTGTCAGGAGAAAAAACCAAAGAATAGAGTAGTATCATCAAAATGACACTTGCGAATACAAGGTTTCCCAACAGATAAGGATCATCCTTTAATGAAAACCGGAATCTGACAGCCGGACAACTAGTCTGCATTGAGTGTATCATCGGGTTCAATTAGTCCTTCTTCAAGTTCTTCCAGGGTTTTGACTTTATCATTTCTGTTCTGGTCAACATTTATTTCCACTACCTCGTCTCCATTTTCAACTTTTATAGATACCGAAGCGTTTTCTATCTCATCAACAACATTTCTCTGAACATCTCTTACTATCTGCTCTATCTGATCAGGGAATTTATCAGCAAACTTTCCTATTACCATGTATTGTGAAAGCGACATTATTGAGGCTACAATGGCAATAACGAGACCTGCAATCGCAACTCCCCGGGGTGAATCAGCTCTGTTAGCCTGCGATAATCCGACTGATGCAAGCACTATGGCTATGATACCGGGTATAATAGCTACTAAGCCTATACAGGGAATAACGGCAATAACGAATGTTATGATTGCAGTAATCAGGGCAGCTATACCCAGTGTTTGTCCGGAATTTTTGTTTACTTCTTCCATTTTTCTGATAGTATTATTTTAATTTTTTCTTAGCCGGAATATTAAAACTTATCCTGTTCTAAAGACGTTTTAGTATTTTCAATGATGCATGTTAAATTAATATTCTTTTTGCAAAAAATACAATAAGTTATTTTGAATATCCTCCTGAATGTGTCGCTGTTTTATTGATGATCAGTTAAAAGCAGCTCCATAATTTGCCTGGCTGCTTTTGATACCGGAGTACCAGGACCAAATATTGCTGATACTCCTGCATTATAAAGAAATCTGTAATCCTTATGAGGTATTACTCCGCCGGCAACCACCAGAATATCTTCCCTGCCAAGGTTTTTCAATTCTTCAATCACCTGAGGGATAAGTGTCTTATGGGCTCCTGCAAGGCTTGATATACCAAGTACATGGACATCGTTTTCGGTTGCCTGTCTGGCTGCTTCGGCAGATGTCTGAAAAAGGGGACCGATATCTACATCGAAACCCATATCCGCATAAGCTGTTAAAACAACTTTCGCTCCACGGTCATGGCCATCCTGACCTATTTTTGCCACCATTATCCTTGGCTGTCGTCCTTCCTGTCGGGCAAATCTGGCTACAAGTTCTTTTGCTTCCTTGAAATTCCTGTCCGTTCTGTATTCCGATGAATAAACTCCTGATATATAATGTGTCACAGTATTATACCTCCCTGTTATTTTTTCACATGCATAAGTTATCTCACCAAGGCTTGCCCTGTGTAAAGCAGCTTCTACGGCCAGTTCCAGCAGATTCCCTTTACCTGTCAGGGCACATTCAGTGAGGGCATTCAGGGATGCCTGACATAAGCCTTCATCTCTTCCTTCCTTTAAATTCTTCAGTCTTTTGAGCTGGGCTTCCCTTACATTATTATTGTCAACTTCAAGTGTATCAAAAGGTTCTGTTCCGGAAGCCTTGTATTTATTCAAACCTGTGATGACCTGTAATCCCGAATCAATTCTTGCCTGTGTCCTTGCAGCGGCTTCTTCTATCCGCATCTTTGGAAGACCTGATTCAATAGCTTTGGCCATTCCGCCAAGATTTTCAATCTCAGTAATATGATCCCATGCCTTATTAATTAGTTCATGAGTAAGAGATTCTACATAATAAGAACCGGCCCATGGATCTATTGCACGACATATATTTGTCTCTTTCTGAAGCCATATCTGAGTATTCCTTGCAATGGCTGCAGAAAAATCTGAGGGAAGGGCTATAGCCTCATCAAGAGCATTTGTATGCAGACTCTGGGTATGGCCGAAGATAGCAGCCATTGCTTCGATACAAGTCCGCCCCACATTATTAAAAGGGTCCTGTTCGGTAAGGCTCCACCCGGATGTCTGACAATGAGCTCTTAAAGCCATTGATTTAGGATTTTTAGGATTGAAATCTTTCACTATTCTGGCCCATAGTAAACGGGCGGCCCGCAGCTTGGCTACCTCCATAAAATGATCCATCCCTACTGCCCAGAAAAATGAGATCCTTGGAGCAAACTGATCCGGATCCAGACCTGCACGGATACCTGCCCTAAGATATTCAAGCCCGTTGGCAAGGGTATAAGCCAGCTCAAGATCACATGTTGCACCTGCTTCCTGCATGTGATATCCGGAAATACTAATAGGATTGAATCCAGGCATCTTCTGAGAAGTATAAACCAATATGTCGGATACAATTTTCATTGAGAATTCAGGTGGATAAATATGAGTATTCCTTACCATGAATTCCTTCAGGATATCATTCTGTATTGTTCCTGTCAGATCTTCAGGTTTAACTCCCTGCTCCATTGCTGTAACAATATAAAAAGCCATTATGGGCAGCACTGCCCCGTTCATGGTCATGGATACAGATATCTTATCCAGAGGTATCTGATCAAACAGGATTTTCATATCAAGAACAGAATCAACTGCCACTCCTGCCTTCCCTACATCTCCAGCTACTCTTTCGTGATCTGAGTCATACCCACGGTGTGTCGGCAGATCGAAAGCTACTGATAAACCCTTCTGCCCTGCAGCCAGATTACGGCGGTAAAAAGCATTGGACTCTTCGGCTGTTGAATAGCCTGCATACTGACGTATAGTCCAGGGCCTTATAACATACATTGAAGAATATGGTCCACCAGAAAAAGGAGGGATACCTGCAACATAGTCAAGATGCTCAAAATCCTTTATGTCGTCTCTTGTATAAACATATTTTACAGTAATACCTTCTGCCGTTATTCTGGCTGTGTTACTGGGATTGTTCTTATCCCTGTCATTACCTTTCGGTATGTGAGGATAAAAGGCGGTAATATCATCAGATGTATAATGAGGTCCTGAAAGCTTATTGCCTGCTCTAATTGTTTCAGCAATAACTCCATCAGCCAGGGGGGGGAAGACAAATTCTCTTCCCGAGGGACCTTCCTTCCACCCTGAACCGGATTCCTTTATTCTCTTTTGTATGTACCCTCTTTTGAGGGATTCAAAAAAGCCCCCCTCCCCTTGAATTTCAAGAAACAACTTCCATGCATTTTCCGTCAACAGTTGTGTCAGCATTTCAATATAATATGAACCAGCTGACGGATCAGCCACAGTCCCGAAAAAAGATTCCTCTTTCAGCAGTAACTGCTGGTTACGAGCTATTCTTTCAGAGAAACTGTCAGTGCTGCCGGTAACAATATTGAAAGGCTCAACCGTCAGGGAATCAGCGGCGCCGAGAATAGCTGCCATGGCTTCTTCCTGTGTGCGGACAATATTCAGATGTATATCATCTTTGCCCATTTTATGCCTGTCAGTAACACAATGGATTTCCATTGCAGCAGACCGTTGATCCGAAATTTCAAATTTCCCTGTGACAGCCGACCACAATAAGCGGGCTGCCCTCAGTTTTGCTATTTCCGGAAAATAGTCCGGACCCGTCCCAAATGAAAACCTCATTTTTGAAGCAGACTGATCAGGTGAAATATTCCTTTCAGTAAGCCTGAGCATATATTCCATTCCCATTGAAATGGCAAAAGCCAGCTGCATAACAATATTGATCCCGGTATTACAAAAAACAGATGCATCAATATGAACTGCCCTGAAACGAGGAAGATCTGACAACATCCCTGCAATAACAGCCAGGTAATCAAATCCATCGTTTACCGGGATACACAGAGAGCCATTTAACATCAAACGACCCAAAGGATCGGTCTCAACAGCTCCGGAGACATTCCGTATATCTACTTCTGCTTTTTCCAGATATTTCTTAAAACAGCTTATTATCTCCTGAGCTTTCCCGTTGGAAAAAAAGTTTATCTCAACCTGCTCCGGATTAATATTTTTAAGAAGGGCCTCCATTGCCTCCGGAGAAATTGAATCGGGATAAGTTATAATAAAACCCAGCGAATCAACGCCACCCCTGAGTAGCTCAAGAGCCTTTTCATTGGCCTCTGCATAATCTGTAACAATTACATTCTGCCTTATGAGCCATTTATTAACGTTTTTTTTACCTCTCACATAAGGAAATTCTCCAGGAAGAGAATCAATATGCTTTATTCTTTCAATATCCTCTTTTCTGTAGAACGGCATTAAATCGATTCCATCCGGAGTCTTCCACACCATCTTATCATAAAAGTCTGCCCCCTTCAAATCTTCAGTAATCTTTTTGATCCATTCTTCTTTAGTCACCAGAGGGAACTTTTCAAATAATTTATTCTTATTTGTCATTCTGCAGAAATTTGATAATTATATGTTCCCGCTTTTTATTTTCCACCAAACTCCATCAGGAAAGATTTTATGAAATCATTCAGATCACCATCGAGAACAGCATTCACATTACCGGTTTCATATCCCGTGCGGAGATCCTTAACCATTTTATAAGGATGCAGCACGTAAGATCTTATTTGGGAACCCCATTCAATTTTTTTCTTCTGACCTTCAATTTTTTCTTTTTCCTCCATCCTTTTGCGTAACTCAATCTCATACAATTGTGACCGGAGTATCCTCATAGCGTTTTCCTTATTATTGATCTGTGATCTGGTCTCCTGGTTTTCTACTACTATCCCGGTAGGATGATGCCGGAGCCGGACAGCTGTTTCAACTTTATTAACATTTTGCCCTCCTGCTCCGCTTGAGCGGTATGTTTCCCATGTAATATCAGCCGGATTAACCTCTATTTCAATATTATCATCCACAAGAGGTGTAATGAAAACAGAGGCAAATGTAGTCTGTCGTTTCCCCTGAGCATTGAAAGGAGAAATTCTCACGAGCCGGTGTACTCCATTTTCGCTTTTAAGATAACCATATGCCTGTTCTCCTTCTATTTCAATAGTAGCCGATTTGATACCCACTTCATCGCCGGGAAGAAAATCAAGCTGCCGGGTCTTGTAATCATTCCTTTCTGCCCAGCGCAGATACATCCTCAGAAGCATAGCAGCCCAGTCGTTGCTTTCTGTACCTCCTGCTCCGGAATTGATCTTTAAAATAGCCCCCAGCTGATCCTCCTCATTACGAAGCATATTACGTACTTCCAGATCTTCTATCAAAGAAAGACACTTATTGTAATGTGACTCCAGATCGTCCTCCGAAGCCTCTCCCTCCCTGAAAAAATCATTTATAACAATGAGATCATCTACTGCAGTATTGACTTTTTCAAAACTGCCTGTCCAGCTTTTAAGAAAAGATATATTTTTAAGGAGTTCTTCCGCCTTCTTCGGATCATCCCAGAAACCGGGCTGTTGTGTTATTATCTCCTTCTCTTTGACAAGAGCAGATTTACCTTCGATGTCAAAGATACCTCCTTAACGCATCACGTCGTTCAATAAGCTCTTTGAGCTGTTCATTCGTTAACATAACTTAATTGTTTTATAATATAATTATTGCCAAATTTACTCATTTCTCAATTAATCCTTTAATTGGGCAGGCAGATAACTTGTATTATCAAACAGATAAACAGCCTGCCGTGCTCGCCCTGAATATTATGCCAGACATCCATTCTTACTGGCTCTCAAAGGAAAGCCAGGAAAATGCTATTAACAATACAGAGAAAATTTACTGTCGACAATTTTATATCTTTATCACATCAATAATACGGAGAAAATGCTAAAATCTTACCTTTTCCATAACCTTACAGAAGCAGGTTGCGATGAGGCAGGAAGAGGTTGCCTGGCAGGTCCGGTAACAGCTGCAGCAGTTATCCTCCCAAAAAATTTCAGACATCCCGTTCTGAACGATTCAAAAAAAATGACACCCGGGCAGAGAGAAATGATGAAGGATGTCATAATAAAATCGGCTCTGGCCTGGAACGTAGCTTTCATTGACAACCGCGAAATTGATGAACTAAATATCTTGAGAGCATCTGTGAAAGCTATGCACCTGGCTGTTGAAGGACTGAAAAAAAAACCTGAGTTCCTCCTTATCGATGGTAATTTTTTCTTTCCGTATAAGGATATCCCACATAAAACAATAATCAAGGGCGATGGACTTTATTTTTCAATAGCTGCCGCATCTGTACTGGCAAAAGTTTTCCGCGATCAGTATATGACAGAAATACATAAAGATCATCCCGAATATGGATGGAATAAGAATAAAGGCTATCCAACATCATCACACAGAAACGCCATTATGCAAAACGGACTAAGCCCCTATCACCGGAAATCATTTTCCCTGTTCAATACCCAACTCCGTCTCTTATTTTGAATCATTAAAAAGATTATCTATCTGTTCTTCTTAATCTTTTTTTCCTCTTAATAATGAGTATCTTTACAGCCCTGAGAAATAGACAAAACTATCACATACCTTACCCATGATCAGGAGACACAGACAAGAGAATAAATACTTAATACCTGTGGGTTCTCCGGATGAACCCGGCGTAGCTATGTGATCTTTGAAATTAAAAATTTATACGAATGAAGAAGATACTGACTACTCTTGTATTATTTACTCTCCTCTTCAGCTGGAGAGCAAAAGCTGATGAAGGAATGTGGATGCTCCCACTTATTGAAAAACTGAATATCGGCAAAATGACGGAAATGGGTCTGAGACTTACTGCTGAAGATATTTACAGCCTCAATCAGACAAGTGTCAAAGATGCTATTGTGTCAATACCCGGATGTACAGGCGAAATAGTATCATCCCAGGGTCTGCTCATGACCAACCATCATTGCGGTTACGGATCGATACAATCACACAGCACTGTTGAACACGATTACCTGACAGACGGCTTCTGGGCTATGACGAAAGAAGAAGAACTGCCATGCAGCGGTATGTATGCCAATTTCCTTGTCAGAATAGAAGATGTGACAAAGCAGGTGATGGCTGAGATAAAAGAGGATATGAGCGAATCTGAAAGAACATCAGCTATTAACGAAGCAAGGAGAAAGATTGAAAAAAATGCCACTTCCGGAAATAATTACAGAGTTTCAGTATCTTCATTCTTTGGAGGTAATTACTATTACCTGCTCGTTTATGAGAGATATAACGATGTCAGGCTGGTTGGAGCACCTCCTTCATCAATAGGAAAATACGGGAACGATACCGATAACTGGGAATGGCCCAGACATACAGGCGATTTCAGTATTTTCCGTGTGTATTCCGGACCTGACGGGAAACCTGCATCATATTCAGAAGACAACATACCCCTGAAGGCTAAAAACTGGCTGCGTGTATCTCTTCAGGAAAGAAATATCGGAGATTTCACTATGACATTCGGATACCCCGGAAGGACACAGAGATACTATACATCATACGAGGTGAATGAATTGATGACCATCACAAATCCTAACAGGGTTAAGATAAGAGGCATAAAACAGGATATCTGGAAAAATGATATGCTTGAAGATCGAAAGATAAACATACAGTATGCATCAAAATACTCCAGCTCTTCCAACTACTGGAAATATTCCATAGGGATGAATACACAGCTTGAGAGACTTGACGTAATTGCAGAAAAACAGTCCATTGAAGAACAATTTAACAGTTGGATAGGGTCTGATGAAGCTAAAAGAGAAAAATACGGTCAGGCTGTCGATCTGATAAAAAGAGCTGTCGAAGGAAGAGCCGAATATCTTAATGCCCAACAATATCTGAGTGAATGCATACAGGGTTTCGAATTGCTTGGTTTCAACTCATTCGGATCTCTTCTCCTCACTGTCCTTAAATCGGATGATGAAAAATATGTTGCACAGACTATTAGCCGTACTCTTGGAACCCTTGGAGAGATATACAAGGACTACAGTCCCTCCACCGACAGAAAATCAGCAAAAGCCATGCTCAGGTTATACAGGGATGATGTACCTGAAAAATTCCATCCTGATTTTTATGCAAAGATTGTTGACAGGAAATATAAGGGCGATATTGATAAGTTTATTGATGACATATTCGACGAGTCATTATTTGCCAATGAAGATAAACTGAGAACATTCCTGGGGAAGCCCTCCGTTAAAACCCTTGAGAATGATCCTGTTGCAGAAATTGCTGCTTCAATAAACAAGATGATCGATTTTGTTTCTTCAGAGATCAGCAGGTTCGATGAAGATATTAATAAAGGGAGAAGATTATGGATAGCCGCTTTAATGGAAATGTCGCCGGAAAAAACATTCTATCCTGATGCCAATTCCACAATGCGTCTTTCTTATGGGTCTGTACAGGATTATGATCCACGTGATGCTGTCACTTATAAACACTATACAACTATTGAAGGAGTTCTGGAAAAGTATAAACCGGGAGATTATGAATTTGACCTTCCGGAAAGATTTATTGATCTTGCACAAAGAAAAGAGTTCGGGAGATATGCTTCATCAGAGGGCTATATGCCTGTTTGTTTTCTTACAACAAATGATATTACCGGAGGTAATTCCGGCAGTCCGGTACTGAACGGTAAAGGAGAATTGATAGGACTGGCATTTGACGGCAACTGGGAAGCAATGAGCGGGGATGTTGCCTATGAACCTACTGTCCAGAGAACCATAGCTGTTGATATAAGATATGTCCTGTGGATAATCGATATCTATTCAGGAGCCGGACATCTGATTGATGAAATGACAATAACAAAATAACAAACTGCGATCTGGCTTAGGCTGCTTTTACCAAAATACTGCAGACAGCAAATATTGTTTTTAATTAACTTTGCATCAAATATATCTGAATATGCACCTGAGTTTTCTGGAAATACTGGCAGCATTTATGGTTCTTTTTGCAATAATTGATATTCCGGGATCAATCCCTATAATCATTGATATCAAATCAAAGGGAGTAATAATCCGTCCAGCAAGGGTTACACTTGTCTCTCTGTCTATTCTTCTGGCTTTCCTCCTGATAGGAAGCCCCCTGCTGGGTGTCTTCGGTATCGATGTCTCCTCTTTTGCCATCGCCGGTTCCTTTATCATCTTCCTCATAGCTATGGAGATGATACTTGGTATCGAGCTTTTTAAACAAGATGCCTATGGAAGTGGTGCTATATTCCCAATAGCTTTTCCCCTTATAGCAGGAGCAGGATCAATAACAACCATCCTGTCCATCAAGGCTGAATATGAAACGATAAATATCCTTATAGCCCTGTTGATCAATATGTCAATAGTATACCTGGCTCTGCGTATGACTTCTGTTTTCGAAAAAATACTCGGACAGGGAGGGGTACAGATACTTAGAAAAATATTCGGAGTCATCCTCCTCTCCATTGCGATAAAACTGTTTTTAACCAATACCGGTATCATTCTTCCCAATGCCGGATAAAATAACCATATATACCGATGGTGCTTCCCGCGGTAATCCCGGGCCGGGAGGCTATGGAGTAGTTCTTAAATGTGGCCGGCACAGACTCGAGAAATCAGAAGGATACAGACTGACCACTAATAACAGGATGGAACTACTGGCTGTCATAACCGGACTGGAAGCTTTGAAAAAAACCGGAAGCAATGTGACAATTTACACCGATTCGAAATATGTTGCAGACGCCGTCTCAAAAGGATGGGTCTTTGAATGGGAAAAAAAAGGATTCAGAAAGAAAAAGAACCCCGACTTGTGGATCCGATTCCTGAAGACTTACAGAAAACATAATGTATCATTCGTGTGGATAAAAGGACATGCCGGAAATGCTGAAAATGAAGTATGCGATAAACTGGCAGTGGAAGCATCTCAGAAAAAGGATCTCCTTGACGACACAGGTTTTGAATCCGGAGATGATGAAAATGAACTATTTAACAACTAAAAGATGAGAGGACAGGCTGAGCTTTATGATCTTCTTAATAAACTGGATATAAAATTTGAATATTATGAACATCCTCCTCTTGCTACTATTGATGATGCTCTGGAATACTGGAACAACATTGACTCAGGGAAATGTAAGAACATCTTTTTCAGAAATCATAAAGGGAACCGTCATTACCTTGTAATCCTGGAACACCTGAGCCAGTTGAATATACACGATCTGGAAAAACGCTTGAAGCAGGGGAAACTTAGTTTTTCCTCTGATAAAAGACTGAAAAAATATCTTGGTCTGGAACCGGGTTCAGTCTCTCCCTTCGGTCTGATAAACGATACAGAAAAGCATGTTCATCTTTTTATCGATGAGAAACTGATGGATTATCAAAAACTTGCTTTCCATCCGAATATAAACACTGCTACTCTGGTTATCAGCAGAGCCGGCTTTTTACGCTTTCTGGAATACACGGGCAATACCTTTGAATTCTTAAAATTATATGGATAAAAAAATGCGCTGTTCATATGAACAGCGCATAATGATTATTTAAAATAAACCTAATTCCGGGAGTTAGAATTTTCTTTTACCATGATCTTTATAAGCAGGTTGTATCCATTTCTCCATTGGTTCAAACTTGCTTAGAGATGCCCATCGTAAACCTCTTTTGGTTATTTCCAGAGCTTCAGGAACATTAAAATCAGTAGCTACGTGTCCAAGAGAAGAATAGAAGATCCTTCCTTTTCCGTAAGCTTTCTTCCATACCACGGGAACAATAGAACCTCCTATCCAGTCAGCATGATCACTGGGGAAAGTGGTTGTTGCAAGAACTTTCACGTTTGGATCAACATGCATAAAGTATTGTTCCGATTTCATATCGAAATCACTGAGCCCTTTTGTTATCTCATCTTTCTTGTCAACTATGTTAACAGTGTAATCGACAACATTTCCCGGATGAGCCACCCACTGACCTCCTACCATAAACTGGTACTCCACATTATTCCTGAAGGAGTCACCGGTACCACCATGCCATCCGGCAAGACCTACACCTGTTTCCTTAACAGCTGACAGCAAAGCAGCTTCCTGCTTACGGTTTATCTGCCCCTGGGTCCAGGCTTGTACAATAAGATCAAAATCATTTTTCAGATCATTGTTTATGTAAGCATCAAGAGTATCGGAAACTATTACTTTAGCACCTTCAGATTCCATCCATGGCACAAAAATATCACGGCATTTATCCGGTTCATGGCCCATCCAGCCACCCCATACAAACAATACTCTCTTTCCGTTAAGGACAGAGGGAGGGGCAGGAGGAATACCATAAGTCTTTTCTCCTCCTATAATGGAAGGAGCAACTACAGCTGCCGCTGCGGCTGCAGCACTTTTTGTAATAAACGATCTGCGTGTTATCATATCTTTTGAATTTTTGGTAAAATATTTATTCTGAATCGCATTTTTATAAAACAGGGTGTTAAGATAAAAAAAATGTAGCAAGATGTCATGTTATTTTTTAATAAATTTTATTTAGAATAAATTCAAATAATAAATTTCCTGCAACGAAAGGTATCCGGTCACGTCATTTGGTAAACTTAAATACCGAAAAAAGCCATGAGAATTTTAATCTGTACAATTTTGTTATTCACCGTTTCAATAATTAATACACTTGCACAAACAGATGCAAATACTGATAATAATAAAAAGAAATACCATGTAACAAGGATATCGAACACTCCGGATATTGACGGAATACTCGATGAGGAGGTATGGAATCTTGGTGTATGGGAAAAGGGGTTCACCCAGAACCGTCCGTACGATGGCCGGCCATCAAGCCAAAAAACGGATTTTAAAGTATTGTTCGATGATAATAATCTTTATGTTGCTATAAAATGCTATGACAGCAGTCCCGACAGTATTGTCAACAGGCTTACCCGGAGGGATGATACTGACGGCGACCTGGCCGGGGTATTAATTGACAGTTATCATGATCTGCGGACAGGTTTTCTCTTTGGAGTCAGTGCCGCCGGCGTTAAATATGACATATTATTCACAGGTGACGGAGCCAATGAAGATCCTTCATGGGATCCCAACTGGTGGGTGAAAACATCAATAAACGATGAAGGCTGGGTGGCAGAAATGAGGATCCCTTTCAGCCAGGTAAGGTTTGATAAAAATTCTGACGACGTGTGGGGTTTCGAAGTGGCAAGAGTCATTTACCGCCATGATGAACAAAGTTTCTGGCAACCTATATCACAGGATGCCCCCGGTATAATACATCTCTTTGGTGAACTGCACGGCCTCGAAGAAATTCAACCCAGAAAAATTTTTGATGTCACTCCATATGGTGTTGCCCGAACGGAAACATTCAAAAAAGAACCCGAAAATCCTTTCCGGAGCAAAGGGAAAGACTACGGATTGACAGGAGGTATCGATGCCAAAATAGGGATCACGAACAATATGACAATGGACCTTAGTATCAACCCTGACTTCGGACAGGTAGAAGCCGACCCTTCCGTGGTCAACCTTTCAGCTTATGAAACATACTTCAGCGAAAAAAGACCTCTGTTTATTGAAGGAAATAATATAACAAGCTTTAACCTAGGATTGGGTGACGGTGATTCAGGTAACGACAACCTTTTCTATTCACGAAGGATAGGCAGACGGCCAGCTGGACAACCCCATGAGGAAGACGGATGGTACTCTGACATACCTGCTTTTACTAAAATACTGGGGGCAGCCAAGCTTACAGGCAGAACAAAGAATGGATTATCAGTTGGTTTTATAGAGGCTGTGACAGCTGAAGAAAAAGCTGAGACAGATACAGGTGATGAAAGGATCTTTCAGACTGTCGAGCCTCTTACCAACTATACAATTGGAAGAGTTCAAAAAGATTTCGGAGAAGGAAATACTCTCCTGGGAGGAATAATAACAGGTACAAACCGTGTCCTCGATGATAACCTCGGCAAAGAAATGCATAAATCAGCATATACGGGTGGACTTGATTTTACACAATATTTCAATAATAAAAACTGGATGTTCAATATAAGCCTGGCAATGAGTCAGGTAAACGGGACAAAAGAAGCTATTGAGAGTACTCAGAAATCATCTGCCAGATATTTCCAACGACCTGATAATGATCATACAACCTTTGATCCCGACAGGACTTCTCTTACAGGAACAGCAGGAAAATTATTGTTGCAAAAACAAAACGGGCATTTTAATATAATGGCCAGCAGTATATGGAAAACCCCCGGCTTTGAAGCCAACGACCTTGGATATATGCAGGAAGCCGACAGGGTACTGTCAGTAATATGGGTCGGCTACAATGTATGGGAACCTAAAGGAATATACAGAAATTACAACTTCGGAGGTGATATATATATAGTTAATAATTTCGGAGGTGATATTACCGGCAAAGGGTTTGAATGGAACGGGAATATTGATTTCCGTAATTACTGGAGCGCCTGGGGAGGAGGAAATATAAGTACCAGCCACAAATCTCCCGGGATGCTCCGCGGCGGTCCTATGATGATGATGCCGGGCTCACTCCAGTATCGCATGGGTTTCAGGACCGACCACCGTAAAAAACTGAATTTCAATTTATACGGCAACTTCACAAATGGCTTTAAGGATCATCAGAACAGTCTTTACTCCCAGATAACAATAACATACAAACCTTTCAACTCTCTGTCTGTCAGCCTTAACCCCTCATACAACAAATCATTCAGCAATCTTCAGTATGTGACGCAACTCAACTATAACGATGAAGAAAGATATATCTTTGCTTCAATCGACAGAAAAACCATTAGCGCCTCCTTCCGCGTCAACTTCAACATCAGCCCCGACCTTACATTACAATACTGGGGCCAACCCTTTATCTGCAGCGGAAAATATTCTGACCATAAATATATAACCGAACCAATGGCTGATGATTACAAAAACAGGTTCCATATTTATACCAACGACCAGAAAAATTATAACTCAGATAATATTTATATTGATGAAAATGTTGACGGTACTACCGACTATTCAATCGAATACAAAGATTTCAACATAAGGGAATTTCTGTCAAATCTGGTACTGAGATGGGAATACAGTCCGGGATCATCACTCTATCTCGTTTGGAGCCAGAACAGAAACTTCAACAATAACACAGGGGCGATGGATTATTTTAATGATCTTGGCGATCTGTTCGACAGAGATACCAACGTCCCAAATAATGTATTTCTTATAAAATTCAGTTATCGTTTCGGCTTCAAATAGAAAAATATGATGAGCTTTTCGGTATAAAGAACACCACAGCTGGCTCTGGTAAACAACAGAGAGAGCTGTTCTACCTGAAAATAAGCTCTCCAAAGAACCGTGGCAGATGAAAATCAGGAACAGGATTATCAATAGGTGCCCAGGTCATATAATGTGGATTTGAATTATTAACTGCTGCTTTGTAAAAATTAGCCCTCCAGACTACCCCCGGGGAAGGATGCGTAATACCGGAATATTTCCTTATAATATCCATTGGCAGACTGTAAGCCACTATCCAGCCTGTTGTTCCGGTAATTTCAGGATCAATAACGCCTGGCAAAGAATGATATATCTCTATCATACTTAAATCCTCAGGAGATACTTCAATATACTCTTTTCTGGGTACTATATTATAATGCATCAACGGAACGCCTCCGCAATTGACCTCCAGATTAAAATATCTCTCCGGAGAATTATTATCAGGTGAGAAAAAGAACTCCACACAACTGTCTTCCCAGACGGCCCCGTTGACAGACCTCTCCTTACACCTGGTAAATTTCTCTCTGACAGCAAAAAACACATGAAGAAATTCATGGTCATAGATAAGCCGCACCTTTGCCTCCGGGGGATATTCAGGACGTGCTCCCATGTAATTAACAATGGATAAAAATCTGATATCCTTCCATCCACTTTCCTGCCACAGACAGTCTGCCTTTAAAAGACCGGCTGTCCGGTATATTTCATAAACATATTTCTTATTCATTATCACTGATACGGTGTCGACAATGCGGTTACATAAAAAGTGGAAAGATATATTCCTATTGTCCTTCTATATAACCAGGGGAAATGCTCTTATCCTTTGAGTTAACCTGTGTCTGTTTCTTAATTCCGGTTCTACAAAAATCCAATATGATCCTTTATTATTTAAAAAGCAGTTGGGCAAACTTGTAAAGGTTATTTCTCCATACCGGCCAGGTATGGCCACCCGGATATTCATCATAGATATATTTGATCTTCATTTCATCATATCTGGCCATCATTGCTTTACAATTCGGGTGGGCACCGTCCTCCCTGGTCCCTGTTGCAAGCCATAGAAGTTTTAGATCATTATTTATTTTTTCAGAGTTTTTTGCAATGAATTCATATTGCGCTTCAGCCATTTTATTATCTGAAGGGATTCTCCATCCGGAACTGAATATACCAAGGTATGCAAAGATATCTGTGTTATTGATTCCTGCATACAGAGTCTGTAATCCTCCGGCAGACAGCCCTGCAAGTGCTCTGCTCTTTGAATCCGTTTTGGCACGATAATTTTTTTCTACGAAGGGAATTATGCACTGTATCAATTCTCTTTCGAACAACCTGTATCCCATATCACCAGGGCTTTGTGCTTCCATGTTTCCGTCGGGCATTACTATCAGCATGGGCCTTGCTTTATCATCAGCAATAAGATTGTCGAGGATCAGATCTGCTTTCCCCTGTATAGCCCATCCTCTCTGATCTTCGCCTCCTCCATGCATAATATATAAAACGGGATAGGCCTGGTCAATGTTAACATCATAGCCGGCTGGTTTATAAATGTAAAACTGTCTCCACTTGTTAAATACTGTTGAATAATAGTGTTTGATAGCTATTTCACCATGGGGGACATCCTTTATGCTGTAATAATCATCACCCCTGAACGGCACTTCTATACCACTTGCCATTCGTCCCATTCCATAAAATGTTTCACTGGCCGGATCTGCTACTGTAAAACCGTCGACAATCAGTGAGTAATAATGAAAGCCCTCTGTTAGAGAATCGGTTGTAACCTCCCAGACATTGTCTTCAGTCTTTTTCATATCATATCTCTTTCCCAGATCAAGCTGCAAACTATTTACATCGGGTGCGTTGATCCTGAAAAGAGCACGGCCGTCGGGCAGTATCTGAGGAAAATTTGCTCTTCTTACGTTCGAAGGGGCGGGATGCCCGGGCATATTGTATTTGTTGAATTTGGAAGCATCTGCCGGGTTATTAAAGCCCTCAGGTGCATGCGCCTCAAGGTCTTCCCTGAAAAGCTGTTGTAAGGTATTAGTAAGATACAATTTGCAATTCATCCATGTATGACCACCCGGAACAACCAGCGTATCAAGGTTAAGACCTTTTCCCCTGAACATGGCTATGAGCTCTTTTGCATTCTCATAGAGGAAATCTTCAGTGGCAATGCTG
Source organism: Bacteroidota bacterium (assembly GCA_012729475.1). Lineage (GTDB taxonomy): Bacteria > Bacteroidota > Bacteroidia > Bacteroidales > VadinHA17 > LD21. Next base: position 3,394 of record JAAYDB010000152.1, on the reverse strand, counting down.
ATGGTAAACAGCTTAATCTGTTTATTCATCAGGCTTGCATCGGGAGACCAGTCAGAGAAATTTTTCCTGTATTCAGGGGTTGCAGTATAAGGTGCATAAGAACATATATAAGCAAATTTATCAGGATTGGTAAGGCCGATATTCAGTGTCTGCCCTCCTCCTACCGAAAACCCGGCGACAGCACGGTGCTTACTGTCAGTCAAAACCGGATAATTCGACTCTATAAAAGGTATAATATCATCGACAACATCTCTTGTAAATCCATCCTGCGGCCCGGGCATAACATTTGCATAAGGCATCACAATTATCATTGGATTAGCTTTTCCCTGAGCAATCAGATTATCTGCAATTAAATTTGCACGTCCAACCTTTGTCCAGGTCTCTTCAGTATCCGAACCTCCATGGATAAGATAAAGAACCGGATACTTAACTGTACCGTTAACATCAAATCCCGGAGGCGTGTACACAAGCAGCCTGCGGGTTCTTCCCAGTGTTGAGGATTTATAGTACCTGTAGCTTATTTTCCCGTGAGGAACATCCTGAAGAGAATGGATAAGCGGTTCTTCGCCAGGTATATCTACAAGACTGAATTTAAACCGTTCATTTGCAAAAAGAAGAGTATTATTGGGATCGGCAACCTGAATACCATCGACAATGAAGCAATAGGGATAAATGTCAGGTTTCACCGGACCAACTTTAACACTCCATATCCCTGATTCCTCTTTTTTCATAGCCACAGGCTCTGTTAACAGTTCAGAACTTAGAACAACTTCAGCCGCGTTACGCGCATAAAACCGGAAAGTGATACTGCCATCAGGATGAATTTCAGGTGAAATGACCGCAGGAGGTCTTTGAGCCATGACAGAAAGGCTGGTAAAAACAACAGTGAATAATATCAGAAATGTCTTCTTCATCTTGCCTAATAGTTTATTTAAAAAGTAATTGAGCTGTTTCTGTAAGGAATAACCTGGTGTTCATCCAGGTATGCCCCCCTGAGCTTATCAGATTTTTATACCTGACATTTTTTGATTTTAGGAAGTCCATAAAATCAACCGTCTGCTCATACAGGAAATCTTCATTCCCCACACTTATCCATAGTAATTTCAATTGCTTGTTCGTGAGTTCAGGATTTTCATAAACATGCCTGTAAGACGATTCCATTTCCTGGTCTGTAAGATAGGCGCTGAAGCAGCATATCCATGAGAATTTGTCCATATTTGCAAAGCCGGCTCTGAGTGTCTGGCCTCCGCCTCTTGAAAAGCCTCCAATAGCCCTGTTATCACCATTGCTTATTACCCGGTAGTTTTTTTCAATATATGGTATTATATTATCTGTCAGATCATTTTCAAATGTCTTCGCCCGGTGGACTGCTTCTTCCCCTTCCCTGTCAGCCGGGTCAGCAGGCTTGGGCAAACCCTTCTGAGCAGCTATTGTACCTTCCACATTCCCGTATGGCATTACAATTATCATAGGTTGTGCCTTGCCTTCTGAAATCAGATTATCAAGGATAAAGTTAGCCCTTCCCACTTTGAACCATGTCTCTTCTGTATCCGTAGTACCACCAATAAGGTAAAAGACCGGATAACTTTTTGACAAATCTGTTTCATAGCCAGGTGGTGTATATACAACAAGAGATCCTGTCGTCTCCTCTGCCGACGGATAATATTCATAAGTTACTGTACCATGCGGAACATCTCTTAAGGAATGGATCAGAGAAGGATCATCAGGTATATCAACAAGGCTGGCTTTAAACCTTTCATTGGGGAAAAAATCCACATTCCCGGGATCCATCACCTGCATACCGTCCACTATAAAGTTATAGGGGTAGATATCGGGTGTGACAGGACTGACAGTGGCACTCCACATACCATATTCATTCTTTGTCATTTCTAACGGAGCCCTTTCAAACTGTGTACTCAGCCTGACGCTTTTTGCCGAAGGAGCCAAATAACGGAAAGTGACAGTTTTATCTGCATTTATCTGGGGCGATATTGCCAGAGGACCTCTTGGAGGTTGTGCTGTTGCCAGAACTGGGAAACAACACAATAGCCATACAAACAGATAACGGGAATTAAATTTTAAAACCATTGGAATATTAATTTAATATTAATTTTAAATTTCTCATCCATTTGAAAAGTGGAGACATCCACTCTTCAGTCTTCTGACGAAGTACAAAACCATGCCCGCCTTCAGGATAAATATGCATCTCGACAGACACATCATTATGTCTCATGGCTTCAAAAAAGTATATGCTGTTGTCAACGTCCACCAGTTTATCATCAGCTGAATGTGTTATATAAGTTGGAGGTGTATTTTTTGTAACCTGCATCTCGCCGGAATACTGATCTATAAGCTCTTTCGAAGGATTTGGCCCCAGCAGATTTGTCCGTGAATCGAGGTGAGTGAGATTATCCTGCATACTGATTACAGGATAAATCAGTATCAGGAAATCTGGTCTCAGACTGATATTATCCGGATTATTGATATAAGATTTTTCGAAATGTGTGGCAACTGTTGAGGCCAGATGCCCCCCGGCTGAGAATCCTACAATCCCGATACGGTTTATATCTATCCCCCATTTCCCGGCATTCTCTCTTACTACCTTTATTGCCTGTTGAGCATCCTGAAGAGGTCCCGTTGTCTTATCCTTCATAGTAGCATCATCAGGCAGCCTGTATTTCAGAACAAAAGCAGCAATCCCATTTTTCGCAAATTCACGGGCTGTCATGACACCTTCACCCTGGTAAGTCAATACTTTATAACTTCCTCCGGGACAGACAATAACAGCAGCCCCTGTCGCTTTATCCTCTTCCGGGAGATAGATTTCCAGCTCCGGATCAGTGACGACTGTGATCATGCCGTGAGATGATCCCCGGCCTTCAGTTTCTGTTGTGACTTTTCCCGTTGAACCGGGAATGGTCCCGGGATATAATCTGAGCAGTTCCTGAGCTGATACTGATATTGAAACAAATATCAGGAAAACTATAAATGATATGATCCGTTTTGTTTCCATCGTTTTACTTTTTTCTATTATTATTCTTTTCCCATATTTAAAAACTTACCTATTAATATCCTTCCGGTTTTTGAAAATTACTGTACCGGAAATACATATTTTTACAGTAATAATTTTAATAAAGGTATATAATATTTTTAAATAAGTGTAGATTTAACATTTAAAAAAAGTCCGATGTTACAGGATTGATCTCTTAAGGATCAGTTCGTTTAAAAAAAAAGAGAGTGTCTCAAAAGGGCACTCTCTTTTTTTATATGTTCATTTCTTTTTGTTCGTCCAAAAAGAAACGAACCAAAGAAAAAGGGCGCCGGAAATGATAACTTCAGCCTTTTTTGGCAAAATGCCTTTGGCGTCACGCTCCCAAAAAAGGCTGAAGTTCGC
>JAAYDB010000028.1 GCA_012729475.1 Bacteroidota bacterium | reverse complement strand
TTTTGAGTTCTCCTACTGAATCGATAAACACATCCACTCCTTTATTTCTGTATTCATACCTTCCGCTAAGAGCAAGAAAGAGGCAGTCATCCGGCAATTGATATCCCAGAACAGCTTCTGCCACACTCTTAAGTTTTTCTCTGGCCGTTGTCCTTTTTTCGTCAAAAACATCACTGGCAGGCACAAAAGAATCTTCAAAACCATTTGGAGTGACCATATCCACATCCTTGCCCAGAAAATGACTGCATTCTCTGGAAGTCAGCTCACTTACTGTAGTAAAAACATCAGCCACAGCAGCTGAAATTTTCTCAAGAGATTGTTTTGCAACAACATTCGATTCACGCGCAATCTGAACAGGATTATATTCCTTCATTTTACTGTATAAGGGACGGCTGGTTCCTGCTATGCATCTTCCAAGAACTGTGGCATGGGTTGTAAATGAAGTGGCAATCCACGGAGCCCATTTTTCCAGATAAAGTATCCCTGTACCCGTCATCCATTCGTGAAACTGAGCCACTATATTATGATGTTCATGATAAAAAGATGTAAAGCTTTCAATAAGCTTCCCTGCAGCATATCCGAATAAAGCCGGTTCAACATAGTCCCACTGACCTGAAATACTATCCAGTTTATATATCTCCCAGAACCTTGCGAAAATTTCATTTTGCATTCCGAAATAAGGAGTAAAATCAATAAGCATCACAATTGGTTTTCCTGCTATGTTCCACCTGCCTATTTCCACCATTATTCCTTCGGAAGCAGCCCGCGATCGCCATTCAGTAAACAAAGAATCATCAGGAATGAATTCAGGATTCTTCACCTCTTCTCTCCATACATCAGGGCCAATAAGTATATAATTATCACCCAGCTCTTCGATGATGTTCAATGCTTTTGTTGAGATTACCGTATGGATACCCCCAACCTTGTTGCATACTTCCCAACTGGTTTCAAAAATGAATTCAACCTTCATATTTAGATTATATTTTAAAAAATTATTTAATCATCTGCCCTTTTTGTCCTCCTGACAGTTCTCTTTGTTGCTGTTCTTTTTACTACCTTTTTCTTTCCGGCAGTTCTACCGGCAGATGTCTTTTTTGCAGGTTTTGCCTTATCTCCTGTCTTAACATTAGCTGATGAATTAGAACGGCTGTCCTGTGGTCTTATTGTTTCATCAATAAGTTTATGGGCAAGTTCCTGCAATGATGTGGATTTTTTTGTTGCGACAACAGGAGGATTCTCAGGCTTTAATTCCTCAACAGTTTTTCTGGTGTACCTGTCTATTTCTGCAGCCTGTTTGGCTATTACTTTATCTTTTTCATCAAGGATTTGTTCGAGGTTTGTTATTTGAACCTGCTCACAGGTATCAGGGTTACACCGGTTAAGCCTTATTTCCAGGTCACTAAGTACATTCATATAATTCATAAAAGCCTCATAGGGTGTCTCATAGGGGTTAAAATATGCATGTACTGCTCCATCGGAAAAAAATTTTGTTGCCATATAGTAAAAATGGTCACTTGATTGAAGATATTCCAAATCCTTGTGTATCTGTGCATCATTACATTTCTGAACCTTATCGAACAAACTGTACAGTTTATCGAGTGCTGCTATCTGTAACTCATTCCCCATCCATGCAGTTATATCCCTTTCTTCGTCAGCCCAGCTTATAGGAGATGGGACACTTATAGCCGAAACGGGTTGTAAGGCATCAGCAATTTCTGTAGGAGTCATAAAATTATATGGAGTCTTTTTAAGGATTGCTGAAGGCAGATGTCCGAGAAAATCAAAAATACCTGTTTCCTTCCAGTTATGCTCCCCGAAAGTTTCATAATCAATGAATATATTTAATAATTCACTTTTATTTGCTAGTTTATTTAGCCAGGAGGCATACTTATCAGCAGTCAACGGCCAGGCACTCCACTGTTTATTGGAAAAACGGAAAGCAATATCATCGCTCAGTACAAAGTTCCTGAGCAAAACCTTAAGCCTCGGATTGATAACGTTACAATACAGGTAATTAGGACTTTTCCAGCCGAGTATATGTTTTGCTCCTTCTGTAAGGATGGACTTAAATCCCATTTCGGCAACCCAGGAACCTATCTGATCGGAATATATCAGTTCTGTGTTTCTGAATGATGTTGTTTCGACCCCGAGATGTTCCCTCATCATTTCTCTGTGTGTATTAACCTGATTTTCAAACTGCACCTTGCTTTTGAGGGAAGCCAGTGAGTGGGAATCTGTTTCAGCCAGGAACTCAACCATTCCTGTATCTGCAAGTTGCCTGAAGGATTCAAGTACTTCGGGAGCGTATAACCTGAATTGGTTAATGGCAATACCTGAAAGGGAAAAGGCAACTTTGAATTTACCTTTATTCTTCTGAATAAGGTCCAGAATAATTTTATTGGCAGGCAGATAGCACTTATCTGCTACCTTTCGCATTATAGATTCATTGGTATAATCATCATAATAATAATGGTCGTGTCCAAGGTCAAAAAACCTGTACCTTTTGAGCCGGAAAGGTTGATGGACCTGAAAATAGAAACATATTGCCTTTTTAGTTGCTGCACTCATATCTAGTACGTTATTTATGCCATATTACACTCTCGTAAATATCTTTTACATGCCTGGCTGAATTATCCCATTTTAGTCTTATCACTTCCTCCCTGCCATTTTTAATAAACATATTTGATAGAGCAGGATAATTAAGGATTCCGTATATAGCATCTGCCATGGCATCTATATCCCAGAAATCGACTTTAACTGCATGTGTCAGTATTTCTGATACCCCTGACTGTTTACTTATTATCACAGGGACATTTGATTGCATTGCTTCAAGAGGAGAGATCCCAAAAGGTTCCGATACAGAAGGCATTATATATACATCACTTAATGCAAGCATTGTGTAAACATCTCTCCCTTTGAGAAAGCCGGTAAAATGAAACCTGTCAGTTATTTTCAATGAAGCAGCCCTTCTGATCATTCTTTCCATCATATCACCCGATCCGGCCATAACAAATCTTACATTATGCATGACCTTGAGTACCTTATTTGCTGCTTCAATAAAATATTCAGGTCCTTTTTGAAGGGTAATTCTCCCCAGAAAAGTAACTACCTTATCATCAAAGCCTTTGTTAACAACCATCCCATCGGACATCCTGACAGGTTCAACAGCGTTGTAAACTGTTTCAACTTTCTCGGGATTAATATGATATTTATGAATCACAATATCTCTGGTAAGGTTACTGACTGTAATTATTTTTGAAGCAGCATCCATCCCTTCTTTCTCGATACGGTATACCTCCGGGTTAACATTTCCTCCGCTTCTGTCAAATTCTGTGGCATGAACATGGATTACCAGGGGTTTGCCCGAAACTGCTTTTGCAGCTATACCTGCAGGATAAGTTAGCCAGTCATGGGCATGGATAATATCAAACTCATTTTCTTCTGCTATAACCGAAGCTACAACAGAATATTTATAAATCTCATCCAGAAGGTTGCAGTCATATTTACCAGAAAAATCTACCATTCCCTTGCTATTGGTATGAACTATGAGCCTGTATGAGTCGACTTCTGATTTTATCACTTTCCAGAAATCGTCGGGATCTGTATAAGGAACTATTCTGGAAAAGATTTCAATTTTCTCAAATGACTTTTTTGTTCCTTCATAAAATATTTGTTTAAAAGCAACCGGTATTTTATTTGCTCCGATAAGACGCACAGCATTCTGATCCTCATCACCCCAGACTTTCGGAACCACAAAAATAACTTCAAGGTTATCTATTGCAGCCATACCTTTTGTAAGACCATAACTGGCCGTACCCAATCCCCCTGATATATGAGGGGGAAATTCCCATCCGAACATTAATACACGCATATTCCTACGGTATTATACATCTGAATAATTTTTCTCAAGTAAATCAATAATTCTCAATACTTCTGCCACACTCCATGCCTGCGAAATAGCTCCGCGCGGGGCATGAGGGGGATCTCCGTCATGTATTTCCGACAAAGTGGTGATACCATGCTCGCTCATAACTTCTTCCAGTCCAAATATCAGTTTCCTGACTTTTTGTACTCCCTGTTTGCCATAAACCTTAAGCCATCCTTCACAAAACGGACCAAACAACCAGGGCCATACCGTACCCTGATGATATGCCTTATCTCTTTCTTCCTGGTTTCCGCAATATGTTCCTTTATAAAGTTTATTTGCGGGAGAGAGTGTCCTCAGCCCCCTGGGAGTAACCAGCTCTTTATCTGCAATATCCAGGACTATCTTCATTTGTTCTCTGGAAAGCATGGAATAAGGAAGTGAAACAGCAATAAGCATATTTGGTCTGACAAACATATTCCTTCCTTCCTGGTCATTAACATAATCTGCAGGGTATCCTGCATTCTCATCCCAGAATATTTCAAGGAAAGAGTTCTTTATCAGTTCAGGAAGATGTCCGAATTCTTCAATGAAAGCTTTATCTTCTTCTATTTTTGCCATTTCAAGAGTAAAACAGATAGCATTATACCACAAAGCATTAATTTCCACTGCATAACCGTGTCTGGGAGTAACCGGTATGCCATCCACAACTGCATCCATCCATGTTAATGATTTCCCGGGAGCTTTTGCATATATCAACCCGTTATCCCTCATGTGTATATTATATGCTGTGCCTCTTTTAAAGGCTGTGAGAACTGATTTGGCTGCATGCTCATATCTTTCACAACAATCCGTTCCTCCATTTATTACATATTGCTGAAGAGCCCAGAAAAACCAAAGAGGTGCATCAATGGAATTAAAAGCATAATCGCCTTCCTCCCCCATATTGGGAAATAATCCGTCTTTCATCTTGTTGATCTGGGTGTCGAGAACGTCCTGATAAAGGGCAAGCTTATGGCGGGCAAGCGCTATGCCCGGCAAAGAGATAAAAGTATCTCTGCCCCACGAATCAAACCATGGATAACCAGCAATGATCAGTGTATCATTCCCCCTTTTTTCAACAAATTGCTGAGCTGCATTTTTCAGACAGTTAATAAAACTGTTTCTTGGAATCTTACCCGACAGCATTGATGTAAATTTCTCTTTGAATTCCGAAGGATTTTCTTCACGTGTTGAAGCTGAAAAAACAATAACATCACCTTTCTTAGCCTTCATCTCAAAAAAACCCGGTGTAAAAAGATCCTCGGAATAATCATAACCTCTTTTCTGTTCGTGGATATATTCCACTCCAAGATACCAGTCTGGTACGTGTATGAACTCTGCCTTTGAAGAAAACTGCATGTGTAATGACGGAAAGTTATCATACATCCTGGCTTTTATTCCGTTACTAATCGGTTCTGTCTTGGTATTTGCAGCCATATTTGCATGAGTGAGTTCATGAATATTCCTGTAGGCCAAAAAAGGCCTCACCTGCAGCTTCATAGGCTCTGCTGCCTCCATAATAGTATACCTTACAAGTAGCTGTTCCTCATAGTGAACAAGCAGCCTTTCCATCTTCAACAAAACACTTCCCACCCTGAAAATACGTACAGGAATTGTTTCTGCCTCAAAATATTCAATGTACTTATGCCCCTTCGGACTAAAATAATCACCTTTGTATTTCCTTATACCTGTATTGAAACTGGTACCATTATACTCCACAGTAACATCAAGAGAAGAGAGCAGGACATACCTGCCCCCTCCCAGTTCGCTGACAGGACAAACAAGCAGTCCGTGATATTTCCTTGTATTACATTCCGCAAGTGTTGTGGACGTATAGGATCCGGCCCTGTTTGTCCTTATTATTTCCCGTAAAAGAGAATATTCCAGATTGACTATCTGACCCTTCTCGAAATTAATATAGCTCATATATATACTCTATTACCCTCGTAAAAAACTCTTTTAAGATACCAAATTTTATTTAACATTGCAAACAGAAATAGCTAACTGTTTTAATTCTTATTTCCGGTGACTCTCCTGAAAAAAGAATAACTTTGCAACTCTGATACAAGAATGAATTTGTAAAAGAATTATTGATGAAGAAATACGGCGTCTGTTTAATAATCACTCTTCTTACCATCCTTTATTTTGGAGGATGCAAAAATAATAACATAGAAATAAACGGCAAACTTATCAATTCTGTTCCGAACAGTTATATCTTCCTTGACGAACTGCAGTCGACAGAACTTATCCCGGCAGATTCTGCAATAATAAGTGATGAAGGGAATTTTTCCTTTAACATAAAACTGAAATATCCTGCCTTTTATCTGCTCAGAACTGACCAGTCCAACTTCCTGACAATGCTGCTTGAACCAGGACAAACTATTAACCTGAATGCTTATTATGACACTCTTCAATACCCTGTATATCTTTCAGGCTCGGAAGGCACATCGTCAATGATGGAATACAACAAAATACTGAGAAACACTATCAACCGTCTCTCCGGTCTGCGTACTATTTATATGCGGAATCTAGGATCTCCGGGCCTGGCTGCTGTAATGGAAAATCTGGATTCACTGGCTCAGGTTTATCTTGATGACATTAATGAGTATACAAAAAAATATATTGATGAAAATATAACTTCGCTGGTCAGCCTGGTTGCATTATACCAGCAGGTTGCTCCGGGAGAATATATACTGCATCCAGAAAAAGATTTAAAATATTTTCTGAAAGTGGATTCCTCATTACACTCTCTGTATCCCGATTACGAGCCCGTTAGGGCTTTAAATGAACAGGTACGGGAGTTATTGGCGAATACAAAGATGCATGATCTGTTTTCTCCCTTGTCTGAACCCGGTACCGAAGCACCGGAAATAGCACTACCCGATCCAAAGGGAGACACTATAAGACTATCCTCCACCAGGGGAAAAATTGTCTTGCTTGACTTCTGGGCTTCATGGTGCCCACCTTGCCGCCAGGAAAACCCAACACTGATAAAAGCTTATGAACTCTACAATTACAAAGGATTTGAAATATATCAGGTATCCCTTGACAAAACAAAGGAAGCATGGATAAGAGGAATACAAAATGAAAATACCGGTAAATGGATTCATGTGAGCGATGTTAAATACTGGAGCTCAGCAGTAGTTCCTCTGTATAGACTGGAATCCATTCCGGCTAATTTTCTTCTCGACAAAGAAGGTCGTATTATAGCTTCCAATCTGAGAGGAGACATACTGATGGAAAAACTTGCTGAGATTTTTGAAGATTAACTAACAAGTACTTAGGTATTATGCTGACAATAAAAAAATACTTCATATTGATTATTCCTGTCCTTATAATAACAGGATGTCATGACAGGAATTCATTCACTATTGACGGGAGTGTACAGGGAAAACCACAGGATGTCATATTCCTGAACAGAGTTAATGTAAATACCACTTTGACAATTGATTCTTCCAAAATAAAGAAGAATGGTGATTTCAGATTTAAAGTCAAAGCTGAAGAACCTGATTTCTATCAGATAAGCTACACGCCTGCTAATTTTATCACTCTGCTTGCCGAACCCGGAGAGAAAATAAAACTGTCATTTAAAAACAATATTCTGATAGATGATTACTCAGTTGACGGATCACCCGGGTCAGAACAAATACAGATGCTTGATTCCAAATTATTCCGGACAAAATACCTTCTTGACTCTCTGAACAAGCTCTATATTAATATTTCCTCAAACCCCGGTAACGAAGAAAAAATGACCTTACTGGAACAAGAGTACAGAAGAGTGATGAATGAGCAAAGAAAATTCAACATCAGTTTCATCCTTGATAATTATCGTTCACTTGTATCAATAAAAGCATTGTATCAGAAACTTGACGATAATACATATGTCCTGAACCTGACACGTGATTTACAATACATGAAAATTGTCTCTGATACTCTTTCACGTTATTATCCCTCATCAAAACATACCAGAGCCCTTGTCCGTGATTTCAATAATGAAATGTCACAGCTATATACAAGACAACTGATTGCTGCATCAGATACTCTGCCCGAGACAAAACTGGATCCTGACCTGGTGGATATTAATGGGAAAAGAATAAAACTGTCTTCCCTCAGGGGAAAATATGTTCTCCTTACATTCTGGTCAGCTGATTCACAGGAGTGTATTGAAGAAAACCTGCAGCTGAAAAGACTGTACAACACTTATAAGAACCGTGGTTTTGAAATCTACCAGATTAATCTGGATACTGATGAACAGAAGTGGAAAAATGCCGTTAGTTTCGATGAACTGCCATGGATAAGCACGAGAGAAGATGATCCGTCTAACCCTTATAATGCAAGACTATACAATATACAAACGCTACCTTCAAACTTCCTCTACGACAGGGACGGGAATGTTATAGGGACAAACCTGCATGGTAAGAATCTGGATCTGAAACTCGACCAGTTGTTTAATTAGATCTTTAAACATTGATTCAAACTGAAAAAATATTCTTCGCATCAGATTTTCACCTGGGACTAAATACAGGATCCGGCTCATCCGAACGTGAGAAAAAAATTATCAGATGGCTAAGGAAAATTACACCGGAAGCAAAAGAAATATTTCTTGTAGGAGACATTTTCGATTTCTGGTGGGAATATAAAAAGGTTGTCCCAAAAGGATTTACACGCTTCCTGGGCACTATAGGAGAAATAACGGATTCTGGTATTCCGGTTCATTTCTTTGCAGGTAATCATGATATGTGGGTAAAAGATTATCTGTCTGAAGAGTGCGGAATGATCATTCATAAAAAACCATTAACTACATCTTTTGATGGCAAGACATTTCATATTGCTCACGGTGAAGGTCTTGGATCTCAAAACACCGGGTATAAAATACTGCTCAGTATCTTCCGCAATAAGCCCCTAAGAGCGCTTTATTCTTCATTACACCCATCTCTGGGAATGAAGATAGGCCAGAACTGGTCGCTGAATTCACGACTTGGCAAGGGCATATCACAGGAATTCATGGGCGAAGACAATGAAGATCTTATCAGATACGCAAATTCATTTACCGGAAAAGATAAACCCGATTATTTTATTTTTGGTCACAGGCATCTGTCGATGACTATGGAACTGAAAAATGACTCGCAAATAATACTTCTCGGAGACTGGCTTAAACACTCTAGCTATGCTGAATGGGACGGTAACGATCTTACACTCAAAACACCGGACTAAAGATTGCTTTTGTCTTCAACTTTTACTTCCAGAATATAGTAGGAATAATCACTGTTTATTTCTTCAAAAAAGAATTCAAGTTTTTCGCCTGATTTCCTGGCCATATCAATGAGACCCAGGTTGCCAGTTCCTGCAGAACCCTTAGTTTGTTGATTCAAAGACCTGGTAAAAAGTTCTTTAATACCGTTTTTATCCAGACTGTTTATCTTTTCCAGTTTATTTCTCAGACTGTCAATTTTTTCATTGGCAATCAGGTTCCCTGTTGACACTTTATATATATTGTCCTCTAACCTTAAAACCAGTAAGGGCATGCCGTATTTTTGCCCTGCTTCTTTCCCGGCAGTATGCTCTGCAACATTCTCAATTATCTCAACCAGAATGCTGAAAACTTTTTTTCTTATATTTAACTCCGTATCATTTTCCGTAAGCTTTGTCTCTGTGAAAGAAAGCATTTCCCTCCCTGCATCCGGAGTGAATTGACCTGACCACATAAGATAAATATTGTTTTCAGCCATAAATTTTCCCAGGCGGGAAACATCATCACCTCTGAACAATTTATGTGTTTTGGCGTTGTCTTCTCCTATCCCCTCTTTATTAACCGTTTTACTGAGAACATACCAGGCATTTTTATCATCAATTTTAAGAAAGTCATAGTCAAGTTGTGTACCTGTTTTTTTTGCCATTTCAATAAGCCCAAGGCCGGCCCCACCCTTCTCAGTCAAGCCCGGATTAGTCAACATTTGCCTGTATACATCCCTGATCTCATCCGATCTAAGATTATTGATCATTTGAAGGCGATCCCTCAATTCAGCCACATCGCATGAACGCATTACATTTGCTGTAGTAACTGTATGCCCGTCATTATTACTGGAGTAAACAAGCAATGACATATCCTGCATACCTGATTTATCACTGTGCCTGGTTACATTCTGCAGACTTTCCAGAACAAACATAAAAAGTCTCTTTCTGCCTTTGTAACTGAATGCTGCATTCTCCATTTCTTTCTCAAGCAACTGAAGGAGAGGGATAGAGTTTTCTTCAGTAATATTACCCCGGTATAAGAATATAAGACGCTCATCAGTCATCTTATTTCTGACCTGACTTATAAAGTTCATGCAAAGAATTTCCTAAATAATACGGCAGCAAAGATAATAAAAATGGTATTTATAATACTCCTATATTACGATAGCTTTCAGGAGGTCCGAGATAACTGTCTTTTAATCCTCCGGTGTTCACCATTAGTTTCTGCAATACCGGTCCGGGATCAATCATCCATATCTTTAATACATGATATCCCGGACTAGTGATATTATGTGTTGAAATGCTGAATCTGGCATTGTCGCTTACTGATTTTCCCAGTCTCTGTTTCTGTTTTGTGCATTATAATCTTCCAGCACCAGAGTTACTATTTGCTGTTCCTGGTCATCGATTGATATAGCATAGTGCAATCCTCTTCCGTCCATAAAAATCAATGTCGGTGAAAAGACAGCCGTTATGTCAAAAGCGCCTGTATTAAACAGATAGTTTTTGTATTCCAGACAAGGGGAGTCGAAACCCGGAACTTCTTTCCCGGCTCCGCCACTTCTTTTACTTTCATAGTTTCTTAATTATTTTCAGAAATACCTTTTTGAGTTATGATAATAACTTCAGGCGGCAATCCTTCCACACTAACAATCACTTCACCTGATCTCCCGGTAGCTTCCTCATTTTCTTCGGCAGAAATTGTTATGCGACCGTAATTTCCTCCACTTTGAGGGCTGGCGGAAATCCATGACTCCGAACATGTCAGATTCCATGTTGTGTTTGTCATTACAAACAATGGCATTGCACTGCCACCCTCTGAATCAAAAGATAATGTATCGGCCATTATATCAAGCGTTGGGGCTCCTTTTTCCTGGGTAATCTCTACTATAAGAGGTTTGGTCCTGGGTGCCGACAATGATAATGTTGCCTTACGTTTTTCCACGGTAGTGTTTTCAGTAGCAGTCAAAATTACTGTTTTATCATTAACCCCGGCTGTGTTACTCAGACTGAGCCAGTTTCCCGATCCCATCATAAACCTTGCCCCGGAACCGGTCACTTCCGGATAGTCTATTTGTATTTCCCATGCAGTGTTTGATCGTATTTCAAGTGATACCTGACTCTTATCGGCTGAACCTATTTCCAACTCTCTGCCTGTTAATCCTTTAACAGCATCCAGCACGACTCCCAGTGAAGATACTGAAGAAGCCTGATTAACATTAACAGTTTGTTCGCGACCTTCTGTTTTTATTGTGACAAAAGTTGAGCGGCCTGATTTTTCTGTATTGGCTGAAGCAATCAGTCTTACACTTTCTGAACCAGAAGAGCTTCCTGCATCGATAGTCAGCCATTCGTCAGGACAGGTTATCTCCCAGTCTTTATTTGAAGTGACTGTAAATTCTTCTGAACTGCCTTCATCAGAACCAAGAATGATATCAGATGCTGAAGAATTCAGAACGGGAATATCAAAATGTTTTGCTGCAAATTCATGAAATGCCGGCCAGTTGGGGGCATCAGAATGGCCTCCCTGATGCACTCTGTAACCTATTGTTCCGTCAATATATGCTTTATCAATAACAGGCACCTTATCTTCAGCCACCAATCCTTTTTGTCCCAGGAGTTCATATACCGGAGTAGCATTTACGCCCGACAGAAAAACCCCGTAGGGATCACACCACGAACTTGTTGAACCGCCATTCATGAAAACAGGGCGTGGAGCACATAATGCAAGTAAGGAATGTGCGTCTACAGGACATTCTTCAATCTTACGGGGAAGATATTGTCCGGGAACCAGTTCTCCTGCCCATTTGAAAAAATTACCTGCCATCCAGTGATATTCATTGGCATCGCATGAGTTTTCAAGGTCCTGTCCCCAGTGTCTTCTGTTCATCTTTGTGCCAAGGCTGCCGGCATCACCGGGAAAACCTATAGCAATACGCGGCTCATAAGCCATAGCCACTATTGTAGCTTTTCCATAACGTGAAACACCATTCAGACCAATAATCTCAGTGTTTACGTCCTTATCTGTCTCAAAATAATCTATTAGTCTGCTTACTCCCCATGACCATGCTGCCAGGCTTCCCCAATCGGTTGGTTTTCTCCAGTTACCCTTGTTAACCAGTCCTATAAGATAACTGGTAAGACCTTGTCCGTTATCGGGCTGAAGAGCAGTGAGATCAAACACACATGTTCCCCATCCGTGAGGAGACGAGCGTTCCCAATAAAAATCATTTACATTGCCCATGCCACCGAAGAAAATAATTACCGGAACAGGCGAATTTGTTCTAGCCGGTGTCCTCAGTGTAGCTCTTATGACAGGTTTGTTTCTTACTTCGGGATAACGCGATATATCAATAGTTCCTGTTATTTCTTTCTGGACATAAGCTGAATTACCGCTTCCTCCTGCAGATGTACTGACACTCCAGCTTACTGCAGGGAGTATTTCTTCAGGCGGTATCCTGCCGTACATTTGATCTTCTATATCTTTCTTTATCTCCGGCCGTCTCTTCTCCCACCATTCTTCAGGTGTTGTAATAATTTTGCCATTCTTCATCTTCAGGAGATCAATAGGAGTATAATCACCCAACCGGGCTGAATCAGGTCCGGGAAACATACCTGACGATTTATCTGAATAGTTGTTCCACAGTCCGAAAATGGACCGTGATATAGGAGCATCAGGGTTCCTCAGACTGTCGGTCCAGTTCCCTTCCGGATTATCAGGATCAGTAGGGAAAGTATTGGGAGGAGCATTGGGATCCTGTAGTTTGGGAGGCAATACAGGCAATTCAATATTCAGTTGTTCAAGCATTTGATCTCTATCCATCAGACTTGTGACATTATCCGGCGGGAAAACAGGAAATTCTGATTTGGAACTCTTCCCGCATCCGGTAAAGAATACTGTTATCATCAAAAACATGATAGAACAACAAGCTTTCAGGCATTTTGTTTTCATAGTTACAGGTTGATTATTAAGGGTTTGAAACATCTTCGTCTGTCTTTTCATTCATAAAAAACAGATAACGATATGAAGTAATATTTAATAAAAGTAATATTTTATTAATAAAATACCTCAGTTAATTAATAATTTCAATCCTTATCCGGCCCAACCTTCCCTGTCGAGATTCCGGTAATTAATTGCTTCGGATAAATGTTCAGAATTAATGTGTTCAGATTCTGCCAGATCTGCTATAGTTCTTGATACTTTAATTATTCTGTCATAGGCTCTTGCAGAAAGGCCTCTGAGTTCCATTGCCGTTTTCAGCAGTTTCCTTCCTTCTTCATTTATTATGCAGATTTTTTTTTGCATTGAGGATGTCATCTGGGCATTACAATATACGCCTTTTGAGCCAGAGTATCTTTGGGCTTGTATAGCTCTTGCTCTTATAACTCTTTCCCTGACTATTTCAGATTTTTCCGTAATGCCTGTATCTGATAGTTTATCATATCTTACCGGCACTACTTCCATGTGTATATCAATTCTGTCAAGCAGGGGGCCGGATATCCTGTTCAGATATTTCCTGACCATTCCAGGAGAACAAAGACATTCTTTTTCAGGATGATTATGATATCCGCAGGGACAAGGGTTCATTGATGCGATAAGCATAAAACTTGCCGGGTAATTACAGGTTGACCGTGCTCTTGATATAGTTATAACCCTGTCTTCCAGAGGTTGTCTCATAACTTCAAGCACTGTCCTTTTGAATTCAGGCAATTCATCCAGAAACAATACTCCGTTATGTGCAAGAGAAATCTCACCCGGCTGAGGATAGGTTCCTCCTCCCACCAGAGCTACATCAGATATTGTGTGATGAGGTGATCTGAAAGGTCTTCTGGTCATGAGTGATGTATTACTGTCTATCCTGCCTGCTACCGAGTGTATCCTGGTTGTTTCGAGAGCCTCTTCTACTGTGAGTGGTGGCATTATTGAAGG
>JAAYDB010000151.1 GCA_012729475.1 Bacteroidota bacterium | reverse complement strand
TAAAGGGTGGATTGTTAACGAGGTTGCTGTTGCCTCACTGATACAGCCATTTATTGTTTGTGTAACATAGTATGTATAGGTCCCGTCAGCCGTTTGTCCTGTTGCAAAAGGAGATCCGCATCCGACCTGATTTGTAAGTCCGGCATCAAAATACCATACAAGGTTTGAACCTGACGCTGTTAGATCCTGTATATTATCAACACAACACTCAACATTTGGAGCTATAGGTGCAGGAGGGACCGGAGTGACAGCAATATCCCTGCTTACACTATTAATACATTCATTAATATCAGTGTATAAATATATTATTGTATGAAGCCCTGCTCCAGCAGCAGAAGGATTAAAATTATTACCGGTAATACTTCCCGGGGCCGTGGGACATGAAAAGCTTCCGCCAACAGGTGTTGCGGAAAGCTGGTAGGTATTATCGCAGGCTCCTGCTGATATAAGGGAGTTATTTGTGTTTTCAGGTCCGACTGAGATAAAACCTGAAGGATCTGATATATTTCTATATTCTGTGTTTATCCATCCGGTCGAAAGGGGTTTGGATAAAACTCTTACCTCATCGAGGGTTCCTTTGAAATAATTATCCAACCCTCCTATATTCCGAATTGGAGTATTGTAGGGAATCCTACCTGCCCAATCGTCTGTTGAATAAACATTTACACCATTAACATAAAGTGTATATGTTGTACCGTCAAATACCACAACAACATGATTCCATGTTGTATTATCATTAGTTATAACAGAAGAAGGAGTGGTCCATTCACACCAATCTGTATTGTCACCAAAACCTCCATGTATATAATTATGATTCCAGATCCAAATTGAAGGTGGCCTTTGATACGTTTCTCCAGGATGATATCCTATAAAACCATGCCAGCTGTCATTACTTTGTGTTTCGGTTTTAAGCCATACCTCTTCTGTAAAAGTAACATTAGGAGAAATGGCTGTGACTAAATCAAAATAATCATTAATCCCGTCAAAATATATTGCATTACCGGCTATTCCGGGAACAAGATTCCCTGATGACATTCCACCATAAGAGGTTCCATTGTTAGACCCTGCACCATCAGAAAGCTGGGGAGCAGCACTTCCGGGATCATTTGCCATATGCCACACACCCTGGTAATTGCATGACCATGTAGTCTTTACCGAGGGGTCATTCGTAATTTCAGGCGATCCGTAGAGCATTTTGATTGTGCTGGTTGAAGAGGCTGAAAGAACAGGGACTCTTACCCATGCAATATACTCACCTGTTGCAGATACATATCTTTCGATCTGATGATCAAGCTTATTGTTGTCTGCATCTGTGAAGATGATGTCATATCCGTTGGGATTCTCAATATGACCACCTGAAGAGACAACACTCAGATCCGGGTCTGTCAGATTAATCAGAATAGGGAAATCGGACAAGTCCTGAGCCCCTGAAGCCTGATCGATAATTATTTCCTTGTAATAATTATATCCAAAAGTTAGATCCGGGAGGGGATTAACGGTAAGTGTTGCGGAGTTGCTTCTGGCAGTCTGTGCCAAACCATCTGTTACGATACAATAATAATTACCTGCATCTCCCGGCACAATACTGTAAATTGTAAGTGTATTCGAACTGGTACCAGTGTATTTGCCATTGTCGTTGAGAGGAGTTGCAGGTTCTTTATACCATTTATATGTTAATGGAGCGGCACCCTGGGCGGAAACAGTAAATAAGGCATTTCCTCCGTCACAGACAACCTGATCAGAAGGTTGTGTTGAAATACCCGGACCAGGTCTGCCTGCAGCATAATGTGTCCCGTCTGCTCCGTCAGAAATACCGTCATTCAGGCCGTTGCGGCAAAGCACTGATCCTGATGCAACAACATGATTACCGGCAAGAATCCAGTCTCCTGTAGCTGTCCTTTTAATGATCCTGGTCTCCGGGAATAAAGGATAAGGACCAAAACCGGAAGCATCAAGGTTTAGCATATAATCTGCTGTTGCCAGTGAGTTTCTTGCACGGGCTGTCCAGTAGCCTGTTGTATATTGATCTATTATGCCTGTGCCATCGCTATCGATCAACGGGAGTCCGTTCCTCCCCGGATCACCCTCAATATATTTTACTAGAAGAGAACCTGATGTCAGGTCTTGAAAGCTTATATCAAAGGAATGTAATTGTCCGCTAACACCTACAGGAAAATTATAATATGTACCGGTCTGATTTATAAATCGTTCAAAATTCCCGATTATTATACCGGAAGTATGGTTAAGTGCAGCCGGAGAAGGATTATTGAGAGTCAGAATATTACTGCCTGTCAGGATATCCCCTGCTGTCATTGTCAATGAACCGTCGACCCGGGTATCCCCTATGAGACTTTTTGTACCACCCCCGGAAGTGATAAGATTATAATATATAGTGTTCCTGATATCCTGATTTACAGATCCTGAATAATTGACTGTATTCCCTTCAGCAGAAGCATCAAAAATACCTCCGGATCCTAATAAAAGATATGAACCTGAATAAGTAAGTGTTCCCTTATTAATCCAACTTACCCCGTTTTTGTTATTAGAATTCAAAGCAAAGTCTATAAAGACATTCGATTCGTTAGTTACAGTATAGGCTTGTTCATAATTGAAAAAATTTGTAACCCGGATGCTGCCAGAGCCCGAAAGAATGACATCAGAATAAACCCTGATATTTTTTAATATTACTTCATTACTGTTACTGGAAATATCTCCAAAAACCCTCAGGTTATCGCTTGTATTAGGTTGAGCATTCCATTTACCAGTTGCATCAATGTAAATATCATGATAGAAAATGACACGACCACTTCCGTTCTGGTCACTCAAAGTACCGTAAATGTCTGTTTTACCGTTGACTGTAAATTGAAAGGAGGATAATTCCAGAACACCTGATGGATTAATTCTTAAATCATTTATTCTTGGATTGGAAGTTCTTGTCAGGTTTGTATTCAGGGTTACATCAGTATCTATATCTATTCTTGAAGGAGAAGTATATTGTGCGGGATAACCCTCGCCAAGTGTTGGCGGATCCCAGTCAGATCCATTAAATCTTTCCCATATTGAAAGGTCAGTCCAGACACCATTTGCCACAGATTTATAATCCCCGACTGACTGAGAAGACAGATTATTAACTGAACTCAGTAAACAGGCAGTAATTATCAGGAAGAACCGGAAGGATAGCCTTTTAGATACTTCCGTTAATTTACCGGTCATCAATATGGTATCAGGGGACAACAAGTTCAGTTCACAAATTAATATCATCAAAATCGTCTGCGGAGATATTCTTTTTACAGCTATGCAAATTTTTTAACATATATTTTTGATCATTTTACTAAATCAACCCGGAATTTAAACTGATGCTTGCATTAAACACAGTCAGTAAAAAGCAGAATTAAAGTTAGTTATAAATTCAGGCCTCAATAATATTGTTATTCACATGGCAAATAAGTTATCAACCATTACTTTATAACGAAAAACCGGGTGAAAAGATTCACCCGGCCCCGATTATTCGTCATTTACAGTAATCGTCAGAGACCTGTCACAATGCTGTCTGAAAGTGACAATTTCTCAGACTGGTACCGTTCCCTCTCATTAAGGAAATACTGATAATGTTAATTATCAGATCATTGGAATGGAAACAGTTCTAAGGTTTCTCTTTCTGTTGAAATAAGCCTGGAAGAATTCTGGTCAGTTTGCATGCGGATAAAAATATTGTAATTTGAATTGGTTTAAATCAGATTACCAGCATGGCATCTCCATAGGTTCCGAACCTGTATTTTTCTTTTACAGCGATCTTATAGGCATCAAACAACACGTCATAACCTGCGAAGGCAGCTACCATCATCAGTAAAGTAGAAAAAGGCAGATGAAAATTACTGATCATCATGTCAGGTACTTTAAATTCGTAAGGAGGAAAAATAAATTTATTTGTCCAGCCGTCAAAAGGTTTGAGATAACCGGTTGTTGAGACGGAACTTTCCAGAGTTCTGACAACTGTGGTACCCACGGCACATACTTTGTTCTTATTATCTTTTGCCGTATTGACTTTCTCAGCTGCTTCATCGCTTATTCTAATTCTCTCTGAGTCAACTTTATGTTTTGTAAGATCTTCCACATCAACGCTCCGGAAATTCCCCAGACCCACATGCAATGTAATTTCAGCAAAGTCAACTCCCAGAATTTCCAGTTTTTTCAATAGTTCTCTGCTGAAATGCAATCCTGCTGTAGGAGCAGCAACGGCACCTTCATACTTGGCAAAAATAGTCTGGTATCTCTCATTATCTTCCGGCTCCACAGGTCTGTTTATGAACTTTGGCAGAGGTGTTTCACCCAGACTGTACAATGTTTGTTTGAACTCCTCATATGTTCCGTCGAAAAGAAATCTCAGAGTCCGTCCTCTGGATGTAGTATTGTCTATAACCTCAGCAACAAGAAGATCATCTTCACCAAAATAGAGTTTATTTCCTATTCTTATCTTTCTGGCAGGATCAACAAGAACATCCCATAAGCGCTGCTCCCTGTTAAGCTCTCTCAAGAGAAAAACTTCAATCTCAGCACCTGTTTTTTCTTTATTCCCATATAATCTTGCAGGAAAAACCTTAGTATTATTGAAAACAAGGACATCCTTTTCGTTGAAATAATCGATAATCTCTTTAAAGATTTTGTGTTCAATCTTACCTGTTTCCCGGTTAAGAACCATCAGCCTCGATTCATC
>JAAYDB010000176.1 GCA_012729475.1 Bacteroidota bacterium | reverse complement strand
TGTTTCCTTCACTTGAAAACCATACCACTATTTCACTTCAAAAGTATACCACTTATCAATGCAAGGTTAATGTTTTTTTTTCATTGTTAAAAGAACGTTGTTTCAATGCACAGGAGAGCGCGCTCTCCTGTGCACTGAAAGCCGGAGCTCGTGACCGCCTTAATGCTTTTAACATGAAGTATATCAACCGTTTAACCATTTCTTTGTTTCTTTTGCACGATAAGACATTCCATTCATATTGATAATATGAGCTTTATGAGTTAACCTGTCAACCATGGCAGCAGTCAATACCGGATCACCAAAAATTTCACTCCATCGGTCAAAAGACAGATTTGTAGTAATGATTGTTGATTTTCTTCCTGCCCTTAGCGACAGGTGACTGAAAAGCATCTCTGCTCCCTCCTTATCAAAGGATATGTACCCAAATTCATCACATATGACCAGATCAAATTTCTCAAACCTACTTTCCAGGGTGCGCAAAGTTTTTTGGGATCTACTCTCGCGTATTTGTGTAATTAAACGGGGTACAGTGGTAAAGAACACCCTGTAATCCTCCATACATGCTTTTATCCCCAGCCCTATAGATAAATGTGTTTTACCTGTTCCAGGGTTGCCGGCTAATATTACATTTTGTCCCTGTTTGATGAACTCAAGACTTTCCAGTGTATCTATTTTTGATTGGGCATTTTTTGGAAGTTCCTCTCGATGAAGATCCTGCAGGTATTTCTTGTAGGGGAAGTCAGCCTGACGGATTCTGGCACTTTTACGGTTCTTGATCCTGGTTGCAAATTCATCTTCCAAAAGTGCCAACAGGTAATCTTCATAGCCGGATTTATCCTTAAGAGCCTGCCGGGCATGAGTCGTGTAATTATTCCGGATAGCAGGCAGTCTCAGTTCTTTGGTATAAGCTGTTATTTTTTCTTTTGTATTGGTCGGTATCATTGTGTTTTGTTTTTAATAATTCAGTAATAAACTTAATTCTTCAAGCTGTGCGCGTGATTGCTGTAATATCTGATCATCGTCATTCAGCACTGGTGCATAAACTTCGTTCTTCTGCATACACAGCGCTTTAATCTTATCCAGAGAGATATCACGCACGCTAATTTGTTTGAGCCTGTTAATGGCCTCAATAGCCCTGTCAAAACCATAATCATGATCTTGCAGAAAAATCAATAGATCTACAAAATCCTTTGGAGTATCCGCAAAATATTCACTGAAAATATGCTTCACCTTATCCGGCGCTGATGCCAGTGCCTGTGAACCGGACAGTGCACCTGGTTTTCGCTTTAGTGTGTAGAGGTAATGGTCCAGGTTGATGTACCACCCTTGACGGGTGTATTGGCGTTCATGCCGGCATATCTTCCGATTCTCATAGTAACAGTGTAACTCTTCCGGATATACTTTAATATCCACCATCTTACCTACCAGATGATCCGGCACACTATATCGGTTGGTGGCATAGGTGATTACGGAATATTTATCCACCTTGCACTGCTCCATCTGGCCACAGTCAAAGCTGGGGGGCACTGGGGCCAATTGCTTTCTCTCAACTTCCAGTAGATCAATGGATCTTTTACCCCGATTATCCCGGTTGAAACGAGTGTTTATCCGGTTACAGGTACCTGATAACCTGTCATTGGCCGCTTCAAGTGTTGGGAAACGATCGTAGTTACTGAAAGCTTTTCTTCTTACAAACTCAACACTACGCTCAACATGTCCTTTTTCATTGCCACTGGCGACATTACAAAAACGAAAATGAAATTGGTAATAGGTGGACAACTTTAGTAAGGCTTCCGTGGGCTGTTTTTCCGATGGACCTACAAACTTGCGTATGGCAACCCGCATGTTATCGTAAACCATGGTTTTAAAAACACCACCAACATGTTCAAAGAATAGAACATGGGCCTGCAAAAACGAAGCAGTATCCTGCCGGTGAAAGAGTATCGCATAACGATAATTGCTCAGCGCGGGTGTGAATACAGCCATGTATAGTATTTGCAATTTTCCCCCAATTTCCAGCTTAACTTCACCCCAATCAAACTCACATACATCTCCCGGATTATATACCTGACGAATAAAGGCTTCATCTCTCCTGTCCAGTTTTCTGTTAATGTGATTACATACCGTTGTGTATCCAATGTCGTAACCCAGTTCATGCAAATGTTCTAAAATATCGATCTTTTTCATCACCTGCTTATGAAGACCCCGGCTACGCTTCTCTTCATTGGCTTGCAACAATCGATCAACTTCCTGACTTATCTCATTGATGAACTTTTTATTACCCCGATTACTGCTATCATATTTAGGGATTTTAACAATCTCATCAATTAAAGCTTCATCTGGTTCTGATG
The DNA here is from genome assembly GCA_012729475.1 of Bacteroidota bacterium. Classification (GTDB taxonomy): domain Bacteria; phylum Bacteroidota; class Bacteroidia; order Bacteroidales; family VadinHA17; genus LD21. The sequence continues at coordinate 212 of JAAYDB010000176.1, read as the reverse complement.
AATTGGTTTGATTTTCCCTGGCTCTATCATATTCAGCCAGGTAACGACGAACAGTTTCCCTGTTTATCTTTAATTCCCGGGCTATCCTGCGTTCTGAATAACCATCGCGGTACTTGTGAAGAATGATCTTCTGTTTTGTATTCATACTTATCATTTTTTATTCTTCTCTCATTTGTGAAAAATGAGTGAAGATAAGCATTGATAAGTGGTAT
>JAAYDB010000150.1 GCA_012729475.1 Bacteroidota bacterium | reverse complement strand
TTATTACACCTTTTTCTCAGATATCGGACTTGATCCAAAAGTACTGATAGCCGGGAAAGCTGATATCCCATCCCTGTATTTAAAAAATGAAAAGGCAGTAACTGAACTGAGAAAGATAAATCTTTCCTACCATATTATGGGTGGTATAGAATATTCACTTGGAGGCAGTACAGCCGCGATTATTGGTTTGGGATTTGAGAACAATTTTCTTGATACGACCAAAGACCTTAACGATCAGCCTCAGGATAAGGTATCTCATAAACTTCTCTCATTCAGGTTCGGTGTCATCTTTTAATATACTACAGCTCAATTGAATAAACGAATGAACCGGACATGATTAAAAATGTTAATGTGAGAGCGAAGCGTTTACAGAGTTAAGGAAATTTTTATTTTCTTTATTTACAATAAAATAAAAATTTTTTACGTATGAAAATAACTTTAGCGCAATTAAATTATCATATTGGCAACTTCGAACTGAATAAAACACTTATATGTGATGCCATAAAAATGGCAAAAGAAGAAAAAGCTGACCTCATAATCTTTTCAGAGCTATGCATCTCTGGTTACCCTCCGCTGGATCTTCTTGACCGGCAAGACTTTATCACGAACTGCCAGGATGCTGTCAGGGATATATCAAAAGAATGCAAGGGTATTACAGCCATTGTAGGATCTCCTACCCTAAACAGGGATGCCGGAGGGAAGAAACTTTTTAACTCTGCACTTGTTCTTTCAGAAGGAGAAATAGTATTTTCTGTCAACAAGGCTCTGCTTCCAACATATGATATCTTTGATGAATACAGATATTTTGAACCCGGCAAAGATTTCAGGATCTTCACACTGGGCGGTCTCAGGCTGGCTCTTACCATCTGTGAAGATCTCTGGGATGAACAATCATTTGATAATGAATTTGAAAAGCAGAGGATATACACAATTTCTCCAATGGATCAACTGGCAAAACATAAGCCGGATCTTATTATAAATATCTCAGCATCTCCATTTTCATATTCAAAAATTGAAATGAAAGCTGATATTTTCAGAAAAAAAGCCAGGAAGCATGGTATTCCTTTGGTAACAGTTAACCAGACAGGAGCAAATACAGAACTGATCTTTGATGGTGCTTCAAAAATAATTAACCGGAAGGGTGATCTTATAGCCCAGCTTCCCTTTTTCGAAGAGTCTGTGGAAACGTTTTCTGTTTCAGATATTATGGAAGGAAATACTGTCAGGAATCCAGAAAAAAAATCTTCTGTAGAACTTATTCACAAAGCTCTTATAACAGGCATCCGTGATTATTTCAGAAAAACAGGTCTCTCAGGTTGCATTCTGGGCCTCTCAGGAGGGCTTGATTCGGCTCTCGTACTGTGTCTGGCTGCGGAAGCTCTTGGCAATAAGCATGTCCGGGCCCTTTTAATGCCCTCAAGATATTCATCAGAACATTCTGTGACAGATGCTGTGTCCCTGGCAAAAAATATTGATGTTAGTTATGATATTATTAATATTGAACGTCCTTTCACAGCTTTCGAAAAAGATCTGAAACCGTTTTTCAAAGGAATGAAAAGAGATGTTACAGAAGAAAACATACAGGCCAGAATAAGAGCTGTATATCTTATGGCTTTCTCAAATAAGTTCGGTTGTATCCTTTTAAACACTTCTAACAAAAGTGAAGCAGCTGTTGGTTACGGAACCCTTTACGGTGATATGGCCGGAGGATTATCTGTTATCGGTGATGTGTATAAAACAGATGCATATAAACTTGCATATTATATTAACAGAGAAAGAGAGAATATACCGCTAAATATCCTCAATAAACCCCCTTCTGCCGAGTTAAGACCAGATCAACTCGATTCTGACTCTCTTCCTGACTATAAAATACTTGATTCAATCCTTTACCAGTACATTGAACAGCAGAAACCGCCTGAGAAAATTTCAGGAGAAGGTATTGACAGACAGACTGTGGAAAAGGTTATAGGGATGATTAATTGTAATGAATATAAACGATATCAGGCGCCTCCTGTTCTCAGGATCTCTTCCAAATCGTTTGGTGACGGGAGAAGGATGCCTCTTGTTGCAAAATACTGATCATTCGTGATAGAAAATACGCCTTACTCTCCTGGGTATGGAGGTGAGTATCTCATACGGAATAGTCTGACATAAACCAGCTACTTCACCTATATCTATATTTTCTCCGAATATTTCTGCCTCATCACCAGTTACAGCTTCCAGGCCTGTTATATCAACCATACACATATCCATACATATATTACCTGCTATAGGCACCTTTGTATTTCTGATAAAGAGATAGCCTTTCCCGTTTCCCAGCATTCTTTTCAGACCATCTGCATAGCCTACCGGCAGGATGGCTATAGTACGTTCCTCATCAGACACATCTGTACACCCATATCCTACAGGTTCTCCGGCACCGACCTTTTTTATCTGAGATATCCGCGTTTTAAAACGACCGACAGGTTTCAGGTCCAGTCGGCCCAGATGGTCAATACCATATATGCCTATTCCGGGCCTTACCATATCAAAATGATATTGAGGGAAACGTATTATTCCTGATGAATTACACAAATGCCTCAGAAAATTATATCCCAACTCTTTACGTAAACCGGCAACGGCATCCTTAAAAACTTCAGCCTGTTTGTGTGTGAAAGTATCACAACCTTCATCCTCACTCGAAGACAGATGTGAAAAAACCGAAGCTACACTCAGTTGTTCAAGCTTTTTTAGCTTTGTTATAAGTTCAGGTATCTCTTCTGGCATGAATCCCAGTCTGTGCATCCCTGTATCAATTTTTATATGCACAGGATACTGTACCAGGCCATGTTTTGCAGCTACTGCTGAAAATCTCTCCAGAGAAAGAAAACTGTAAATAACCGGTTCAAGATTATATCTTATTATCAGGTCGCAGGAATAAGGATCATGGTTCATTACCATCACAGGCATGGTAACCCCTGCGTTTCTTAGTTCTACTCCCTCATCAGCATATGCAACACCAAGATAACTTATTCTGTGATACTCAAGTAAAGCGGCAATCTCAGCAGGACCGGCACCATAGGCAAAAGCTTTTACCATGGCCATGATACGTGTCCCCGGCTGAAGCACTCTCCTGAATTCATTCAGATTATGTGCAATTGCATCCAGGTTTATCTCCAGAACAGTCTGATGAAGCTGCTGTTCCAGAAGACGGCTTATTTTTTCAAACTCGTATTTTCTTGCCCCTTTCAGGAGAATAGCCTCATCCTTATAATCAGTAGAATTGAAACGAAGAATAAATTCGTCAGTAGAATAATAAAATTCTGAATTCTTTTCAAAGAAAGATTTGCATTCTGTAAGCTCTGGACCTATTCCGATAACTCTCACAATACCCGTTTCCCTTATCATAGCTGCTACTTCAGAATACAGATCCTTCTTATCGCGTCCCGTCTGTATAAAATCAGATATGATAAGGGTTGATTTTCTGCTGTTACGTGTTGTCAGATAATCCAGGGCCATTCGTAATGAACCCGGATCGGAATTATAATAATCCTCTATAAGCTGGCAATTATTAATTCCCGATTTAACTTCCATCCTCATGGCTACTGAGACAAGAGAGGCCAGGCCTTCCCTGATAACTCTCCTGTCAATCTGCAAAGCCAGACAGACCGATGCCACTGTCACAGCATTTTCAACAGAAGCCCGGTCAACGAAGGGAATCATAAAAGAATATTTCTTCCCATTGTAATTCATTTCAATATCTGTTGATCTGTCACGACCGGTAATCAGCGATACTCTTATTTTAGCTTCAGGATCACTGAGAGACCAGTCGACAAGGATCTTTGACTGAAACCCTGGCTCATTTACTATCGCCTCGTGAATGATTTTATAATCACGGCAATAAATAATCATTGAAGCATCCCTGAAAAGTTTCAGTTTCTCTCTTGCTTTTACAGCATTATCAGGAAAATTTTCACTGTGCGCATCACCAATATTGGTAATTACACCAATAGAAGGGTCAATAACTTTCCGGAGATTATCCATCTCCTGCATACGTGAAATGCCGGCCTCAATTATAGCCATCCTGTACTTATTGTCAAGCTTAAGAACAGACAGGGGCACTCCTGTCTGAGAATTATAACTGCGGGGGCTCCGGACAAGGGGGACAGTTAACCCAATAACATCTGCAAGCCACTCTTTGACAATAGTCTTTCCTGTACTTCCCGTCACAGCTAAAACAGGCGAGCTAAAAGATCTTCTCACATAAGTAGCTATAAGCTGGAGAGCAGATACTGTATCCGGGGTAATGATAAATGCTGATGCAGAGAACCTTTCAATCTCATCCGGAAGCTTTTCCACAATAAAAATCCTTACACCTTTATCGTACATGACCGGGATAAAATGATGCCCATCATGATTGACACCTCTTATAGCTAAAAATGCAGGGTCCTCTCCAGGATTCTGGTGACGGCTGTCAATAAGGATATTCGTAGCAATCAGGTCAGGGTCGCCTTTCAACTCCCCTCCTGTTATGGAGGCAATATCGGATGTTTTTAATTTCAATTGCTTTTCGTTTTTTCTCCGGCTAAGTTAAAATAAAAGCTCTTACCTGCTATGGCTACAACCCTGATATAATATCATATCTTTTACACAGGTTGATCTGTAAGTTCTTTTTCACGTCATATTTTGCCTGCCAGTGCACTTACTCTGTTTCTAAAAGGACCCTTTTGTATTTAAACCGGATAATAAGTACCAATTTGTCATAATGTTCCGTTACACTTGCAGAATTATCCTTAATTTTGCAAAATAAGGAAATTGCTTTGTTATATAAATATCAAATAATATGGATTTTAATAGAACAGTCGATTTGATTATAAAAGATCTGTATGAAGCCGGGGAAATAATCGATGATTTAAAAAATTATCCGGGAGTTCCTGCTTTTCAGGTGGAACTGGCAAAATCGAAATGTAAAAGTGCTGCAGAAATAATATCATTTCTCAAAGACAGCTCTGCCTCTTTCTCTGTGCCAGTACAAAAAGAGTCCCAAAAAGCAGAAGATGACACAAAGGCTATTACAGATAACAATTCTGCTGCTCTTTCAGAACCCTTTGCTTCTGTAAGCTCCCCGTCTGATAATAAGATTCCTGAAGATTTTTCTGAAAGAATACAGCCAGAACCACCTGGCATCAGGAAACCGGAATCTTCCAAAATAAACAACATAACAGGAACCGGCTCACCTGGTGAACAAAAAACAACAGTTGAGAAAAAGAAAGTATCGGCACAGACCATTATTGCCGATACATTTTCATCATTACCTGGCAGATTAAATGAGAAAATATCCGGCCAGAAAGGCCCCAATGAACTATCAGACAGCAATAAAGCCAGGCCTGTATCCGATCTGTACGATGCAATAGGTATAAATGACAGGTTTTTATTTATCAGGGAGATATTTGATGGAAACACAGACAGCTACAATAAGGCAATTGAACAGTTAAACAAGTCTGCCTGTCTCTCAGATGCAAAAGAAATAATTATGGGTTATGCCGGAAATATGGCAGAAAGTGAGGCTTCAAAACAATTATTCGAACTCATAAAACGAAAATTCCCCGGGCATGTCTAAGTTATTCCTTGTCCCTACTCCTGTCGGAAATCTCAATGACATAACTTTCAGGGCTCTTGAAATACTTGGGAGTGTTGATCTTATTCTTGCGGAAGACACCCGTCAGGCTCTAAAACTACTTAATCATTTCAATATCAGGGCAGCCCTCAGGTCACATCATATGTTCAACGAACACAAAAGTGTTGATTCGATATGTAAAAAACTGTTGGCAGGAGATAAGATAGCCTTGATATCTGATGCAGGAACACCGGGAATTTCTGATCCTGGCTATCTTCTGGTCAGGACCTGTCTGGAACAGGGTATCGAGATTGAAACGCTTCCGGGAGCAACAGCACTTATTCCTGCCCTTGTCAATTCCGGATTACCATGTGACAGATTCTGTTTTGAAGGTTTTCTGCCTGTTAAAAAAGGACGTAATAAACGACTTGTTTCTCTTGAAGATGAACCACGTACAATGATATTTTATGAATCCCCTTACCGGCTTATAAAAACCCTCAATGATATGGTCTCCCATTTCGGCTCCGGCAGAGAAGCATCTGTATCCAGAGAACTGAGCAAAATATATGAGGAGACTATAAGAGGAACCCTTTCATCACTTATAGATCATTTCAGTAATAACCCTGCCAAAGGAGAAATAGTTATCGTTGTAAAAGGCAGTGACCAAAAAACATAACTGCGCCGGGGCGAACCAGTTTTATGATATGAACCACACCTCACCGGATAAATCAAATAATTGTAATGAAAGCTAAAATTATTCTGGTAATTTTTTTTTCTTATTTGTCGTTTATTGCTGAATCGCAGGTTATCAGGGGCAGGATAAGCAATGAATCCGGTGATCCCGTACCTTATGCCACAGTTTATATTCATGAGCTCAGGCAGGGTACAACAACAAACGGGAAAGGCGATTATGAGATAAGGATTCCTGAAGGCCGGTACCGGATAAGCTACCAGTGTCTGGGCTATTCTCCTCTTACCTATGATATAATAGTGAATGCTAAACCGACCACAAAGGATGTTTCGCTCTCAATGCAATACTACCAGATACCCGAGGTAAAGATATTGGCTACAGGAGAAGATCCGGCTTACGGCATAATGAGAAAATCCATAGGAATGGCCCCTTATTATCTGAATAATACAGAGTATTATAAAGCCGAAGTTTATCTTAAGGGTAATCTGGTTTTCAAGAAAATCCCAAGGTTATTGCGCAAAAGGATATCCATCACAACAAACAGTGAAGAAAAGGACCGGGAGATAACCAGGCGTGTCTTGGAAGGTGATATTTTTATGCTGGAATCTTTTAATGAAGTTGAGTTTACTGCACCCGACAGTTATGTTCAAAAAGTCATTTCGGTCAACAGCACTTTTCCTGAAGAGGGTGAAAATATTTCTCCAATGGATTTTATCCAGGCCAGCTTTTATCAGCCATTACTGGCGGGCGTTGCTATTTCACCGCTTTCACCCCAGGCTTTTTCATATTACAGGTTTAGATATCTCGGCGCCACAACTCAGGGAAATATCACTCTGAACAAGATACAGGTCATTCCCAGAATGAAGAGCCAGCAGCTTTTTGAAGGAACAATTTATATTATTGAAAATCTCTGGTGCCTGCATAGTGTTGACCTTATTAATGATAATATTGCCGGCAGGATAAGCATTCAGCAGTTATATGTACCCGTTCAGGACGATATATGGTTGCCAGTCAGCCATAATTTTGTAATCAACATAGGTGTTTTGGGTGTAAGTGCCGATGCAGAATACCTTAGCTCAGTAAGGTACATTGAAGTCAGACCCAACCTGTTACTGAAAAAACCATCTTCTATAACAACTGATTCTTTCAAAAGGCATGCAGTAAGCAATGAAAAAAATATCTCCGATAAACAACAGAAAATTGAGGAGATACTTAAGGATGATGAAATGACTAACCGTGATATGATCAGACTTGCCAGGTTAATGAATAAAGAATCCGAGAAAGCCCAACCCGACAGCATACGCGAAAGCCTTGAAATTAAAGACAATACAGTGAGGACAATAGCGGACGATGCCTATAACACAGACAGTGCATACTGGGCTGAAATAAGACCAATACCTCTGTCAGAACCAGAGATAATAAGTGTTATGAAACGCGACAGCATTCTGATGGAAAAGAGCTCTGGCACGGATGAAACTGTTTTGCAAGACAATGATGATAAAAAGGAGCAGAATAAATTCTTTTCATTTTTAGGCAACCTTGCATTCGGACATACCTGGTCTGATACAACAAACTTCAGTTTTAATTACGGAGGCTTGCTGGATCCTGATAATTTCAGTTTCAGTACCGTTGACGGCTTTGTCCATGGTCTGGATTTCAGAATAAGTAAAAAATGGAAAGATGCATCACAGCTTACTATATCTCCCGAAATGAGTTATGCTTTCAGCAGGAGATCATTTATCTGGAGGGTGAACGGTAATTACCTCTTTGACAGAAAGAAAAACCAGCAATTCTTTTTCAATGCAGGAATGATAAGCAGGGATATAAGTGATGGTGGGAGCGTAAATAAACTGATAAACACATTGAGCTCCCTTTTAGCAGAGAATAATCTTCTTAAACTATATGGAAGTGATTACCTCACACTCGGGTACAGAACTACAGTAAGCAACGGCCTGACTATTGAGATAAACGGAGGATTGGATAACAGAAAGCTTCTTATTAACACCACTGATTTTTCTTTTATCAGCACTGATCAGGGTTATTCAGACAACAAACCTGAAAATCCTTACCTGGAAGAAGGAGCTGATCCTGTATACTCACTAAGAGATATGAAGCATTACCATTTTGGAACAGAAATCACTTATACTCCTCGACAACGTTACAGGATGAACAATGGGGTAAGGATACCACAGGGTTCTGACTGGCCGTCATTCAGGTTTTCATGGAAACACGGTATCAATGAACAGGATCCGTCATCCGGCACATACAGCCATTTCGACAAGATAAAACTCCTGGCATATAAAGAGAGTGACATAGGAGCTTTCAGCACTTTCAGGTGGAGAATAGAGACAGGGTTCTTTTTAAATAAGTCTCAGCTTAGCTATTACGATTTCTTTCATTTTAACACTCAGCCCTTGTTACTAACAATAAATGATTACCAGGATGCCTTCAGGCTTCCTCCTTTTTACTCACTCAGTACTCCCGATTTTTATGTTGAAGCCCACAGCCGGTATACAACACCGTATCTGATGCTCAAATATCTTCCGGGCCTCAGCAAAACTCTGATGAGCGAGAACCTCACTTTCTCCTATCTCGGATCGGATTATCACAGGAATTATATGGAGATAGGATACAGTGTAAGTGAAATATCTCTGATAGGTGAATTTGGTGTATATGCCGGATTAGAGAACCTCAGATACAAAAATATCGGAATAAGATTTATCCTGAAGATAAATTAAGTTATTCATTACATCACATGAAAGGGGGCTCATCATGGATATCGGTATCCTTATCGAAATTTGTCCCCGTATTTATTTTATCGTGATTCATTTTCGATCCGAAAGTAATACTCTGGCCAGGAACTGAATCTGTTATAGCATCAATATCGAACTCATCAATATCCACAAACTGTGCTCTCTCTTCCCTGAATTTAAGTCTGACATCATCCACGGGGCCATTTCTGTTCTTTGCAAGGATTATTTCAGCTATCCCCTTTGTTGACGATCCGTCTTCAAAAGTAATAATCCCGAATTTCTCCTGTCGGTGTATGAAAACGACCATGTCGGCATCCTGTTCAATAGCTCCTGATTCGCGCAGATCAGAAAGCAGTGGTCTTTTCGTCCCGCCTCTCATCTCCACTGATCTGTTCAACTGGGAAAGTGCAATTATCGGAACATTAAGTTCCTTGGCAATACTTTTCAGTGAACGTGAAATATTACTTACTTCCTGTTCCCTGCTTCCTGCATTATCAGGCCCCGACATAAGCTGCAGGTAATCAATAATAACAATGTCGAGCTTATGTTGTGCCATAAGCCGGCGGCATTTTGCCCTAAGCTCAAAGATAGAGATAGCCGGAGTATCATCGATAAATATATCAGCCTGTACCAGTTTCTTTATTCTGGTATCAAGTTGTTTCCACTCTTCTTCAGAAAGTCTTCCGTTTCTTATCTTTTCTCCTGATATATCTGTTTCTGCAATTATCAGACGGTTTACAAGCTGTATGGATGACATTTCACAGGAGAAAAGCACAACTTTCTTTCCATGATCCACTGCCATATTTCTAGCCATAGACAGAGCCAGGGCTGTTTTTCCCATAGAAGGCCTGGCGGCAATGATTATAAGTTCAGATTTCTGCCACCCGGAAGTTAGTCTGTCAAGTCTTGTAAATCCTGAAGGAATCCCTACCAGTGCATCTTCTCTCTTCCCAGCTTCTTCAATTTCTCTTATGGCTTCCTTTATAACCATATTAATGGGAGACACCTCCCTTTTGATATTACCTTCAGCTATCTGAAAGAGTTCATTTTCTGAATAATCAAGTAGATCGGTAACATCATATGAATCATCAAAGGAACGTGTCTGTATTTCTGTAGATACCCTGATCAGTTCACGTTGAATATATTTCTGTGCAACTATCCTCGCATGATATTCAACATTCGCAGCAGAAACAACCTTTGAAGTAAGCTGAGTCAGATATAAAGGGCCTCCCACGCTTTCAAGCTCGTTGTGTGACCGCAACTCCTCCGTTACAGTATAAAGGTCAACCGGATATTCCCGTGCCGACAGATCCAGCACTGCCTTAAATATTTTCCTGTGGGCATCCTTGTAAAAACTTTCGGGTTTTAAAATATCAATTATAGCTATAGCAGCCTCTTTCTCAAGCATTATTGCTCCCAGAACTGCCTCTTCCATATCGATAGCCTGTGGAGGTACCCGCCCCATGTCAGGTAATGCCACTACTGCCGGCCTGCCCGGTTTTAACTGCTTTGCCATTGATGTATATCGCTGATTTACAGGTGATTAATAATGTCGCCCAAGTATTTTGCGACTGCTTTCAAAGGTATAAATTACCCACAAAACCATACAATAAAACACTCTCTTTTATTACAAACAGCAGCATGTTGAAAACTTGTTGAAAAGCTAAAACCTCAATAAAAAACAAATAAATCCAAAGTGAATGATAATTTTGCATAAAAGACCGGAAGATGATAACGTTTCCAAAATCAAAAATTAATATGGGCTTAAGGGTGATCGGGAAGAGGCCTGACGGATACCATGATATTGAGACTATATTCTATCCGGTTGATTTCTGTGATGCTCTTGAATTTGTTGCAGTGAAAGACAGACTGAAGGATGATAGTATTACAGTGACTGGTGACAATCTGAATATCAGGCCGGAGAACAATCTGGTAATAAAAGCTTTCCGTAAGCTTCGGGAACATTTCGATCTGCCATTCTTTAAAATCCATCTGCATAAGGTCATTCCCAATGGTGCAGGGCTTGGAGGAGGGTCATCCGATGCAGCATGTGTTATAAGATCTGTAAACAAGTATTTCAAGCTCTCCATGGATAACATCATGATGAAGAATCTGGCAGGGGAAATTGGAAGCGATTGTCCTTTTTTCATCGATCCTGTTCCTTCTCTGGCCAGCGGAAGAGGTGAAATATTAAAACATGTTAATCCTGTACTATATGGTTTCCGTATAGTGTTGATTAATCCAAAAATACAAATAAGTACCCGTGAAGCATATCTGAACACCCCTCACTCCAAACCGGAAAAAAACCTGGAATATATTTACAACCAGGATATCACAGAGTGGAAAAACGATATGGTGAATGATTTTGAGGATTTTGTTTTCAGGGTACATCCACAAATAGAGGAATGTAAAAATATCTTATATAAAGCCGGAGCTCTTTTCAGTTCAATGTCAGGGAGCGGATCAACAGTTTATGGAATATTTGAAGGCAAACCTGTAATTCCCGGACAGATAAAACAATATGTGGTATACGAAGGTTTGCTTTGAGTATAAGGGCCTTTTTAGTATTTCACTTTTATTTCCCTGGCTGTCCTTTTTCCGGACAAATATGCGATCAGATATATTATTTCGGGGCCAACCGGTAGAGAATAAGAGCTATTACAAGATACAGGAGATTAGGTATCCACATGCCCAGCAAAGGACTGAGTCCTCCTTTTAAGGAGAACTGGGATGAAAACTGCTGGAAAAAAATATATGAAAAACTTAATGCCAGCCCAATACCAATATTCATCCCTATTCCTCCCCTTATTTTTTTCGAGGAAAGGGAAACACCTATAAGAGTAAGAATAAATACGGAGAAAGGATTGGCATATCGCCTGTGTTTCTCTATGAGAAAAACTTTAAGTTCCTCCGATCCCTGCAACCTCAGCAGTTCAATATAATCATTCAGCTCTTTATAAGTCATAGTATTCACAACACTTGGATCACGGGCAAAATCTCTTGGCTCAACTGTAAGAGCCGTATCAATCTTAGTACCCTTTGTGAGTATTTCACCTTCTTCATAAATATCTTTTATGACATAATTCAGAGCTGTCCATTTATGCGTAACTGTATCCCAGGTAACAGTTGGAGAAGATAATTTGGAAATCAGTCTTCCTTCATCATCAAATTTCTCAATTGTGAAATTGCGACCTCTCTGATAAACCGGACTAAATGATTCGATATATACATATACATTTTTCGCTGCCTGTCTGTGAATATTATCAACACTGGAGTGTCTGGCCCTGGACCGGTAATATTTATCCTCAAAATCAAGTCTTATCAGATTTGAATGAGGAATAATAAAGTTAGTGAGATAAAAAATCAGCATGGCAATAACCAAAGAAGCAAGAAAATATGGCCACATCATCCTCCTGAAGCTCATTCCGCTGTTGAGAATGGCAATTATTTCAGTATTGACAGCCATTTTTGAAGTAAAAAATATAACAGCAATGAAAACGAACAGAGGGGAATAAAGAGTAGCAAAATAAGGTATGTAGTTTGGATAATAGTCAAAGACTATGGCCTGCCATGGAGCTGCCTTTTCCATGAAATTATCGACCTTTTCTGTAAAATCAAAAACGACGGCAACAGTCATTATCAGTACCAGACTGAAAAAGAAGGTTCCCAGAAACTTTCTGATTATATATACATCGACAATTTTTGGCTTAAGAGATCTCAGAGTCTCTCCGAAAGCTTTTTTACTTTTGCCTCTTTCCATTTTCTGAATTTTCCTTCTTCTATCATTTTTCTGGCCTGACTAACCAGTTTAAGATAAAACGCCAGATTATGCAAACTGGATATCTGCGACCCCAGAATTTCTCCCGAAATAATGAGGTGTCTCAGATATGCCTTTGAATACCTGATGCTTACCTCCGATGGTCCCTCCGGATCTATCGGACTGAAATCATCAATCCATCTCCTGTTCTTGATATTTATTATGCCCTGTGATGTAAAAAGCATCCCATTGCGACCATTTCGCGTAGGCATAACACAATCAAACATATCAATACCTCTGTCAATAGCTTCCAGAATATTGACCGGAGTACCTACTCCCATAAGATATCTCGGTTTATCTTCGGGAAGGATTTCATTTACAACCTCAACAGTACGGTACATTTCTTCAGCAGGTTCTCCTACTGATAATCCGCCAATTGCATATCCTGCCATATCTGTTTCTGCAATACAGTGGGCAGATTCTCTCCTGAGGTCATCGAATGTTGATCCCTGAACAATAGGAAAAAGATATTGCTCTCTATCCCATAAGGGGCCGGTTACGAGAAACCTGTCGATAGCCCTTTTAAGCCATTGATGAGTAAGAGCCAGTGATTTTTTTGCATAACTGTAATCACAAGGAAAAGGTGTGCATTCATCAAGGACCATCATGATATCTGCTCCAATAATTCTTTGTATATCAACAGTGTTTTCGGGAGTAAAAATATGTTTTGATCCGTCGATATGAGACTTAAAGATAACACCTTCACCACTCAGCTTCCTGTTGCCGGATAAAGAGAATACCTGGTATCCTCCGCTGTCTGTCAGTAAAGGCCGCTCCCACGACATGAACCTGTGGAGGCCTCCTGCTTTCTTCAATATATCAGTACCTGGACGGAGGTACAGATGGTACGTATTTCCAAGTATAATTTTTGCATCAATATCACCATAAAGATCTCTTTGTAAAATGCCTTTTACCGTCCCTGTTGTTCCAACAGGCATGAAAATAGGTGTGGGAATATCTCCGTGTGGCGTCCTGAAAATACCTTTCCTCGCCCTCGTCTCTTTATCTCTGCATTGTATTTCAAACATATTACACTGGTTATACAGGCAGCACAAATGTATAATATCTGACGAGCCTGAAGAAATTCTAAAACTCTTTTTTGTTGAAAACTATCTTTTATGGTTACAATTATCTTAATTAATATTGAACTGTTTTTAAAGTCTAAAGATGCTAGCGGACAATACGTTTCTGGTTATATTATTTATATTATTCATTTTCACCACATTTACACAGCTGGTATACTACCTGCTATTCTATCTGGCTGTACCGGCACACAAGCATCCTGAAAATGATGAAAAAGGCATATCTGTATCTGTTATAATTTGTGCAAGAAATGAAGCTGAGAATCTTAAAAAATTCCTTCCTTCAGTTCTTGAACAGAAGTACCCCGACTATGAAGTGATAGTGGTTAACGATTGTTCAGAAGATAATTCTGATGAGATACTTGGAGAGTATAAAAACCGATACTCTCATCTAAAGATATCATCAGTTAACAAAGACCCCCGTTTTACACACAATAAAAAATTCGCTCAGTTCATTGGTATAAAGGCAGCCCGGAATAACATACTCCTTTTTACCGATGCTGATTGTCATCCCGTATCGGATAAATGGATACAAACAATGACTTCTCATTTTGATGAATCGACTGAGTTGGTATTAGGCTACGGAGGCTACAGCAAAAAAAAAGGACTGTTGAACAAATATGTCCGCTATGACACTTTTACCATTGCACTTCAATATCTTGGCATGGCTGTCAGAGGTATACCATATATGGGTGTCGGGAGAAACCTGGCTTATAAAAGATCTCTGTTCTTCAGAAAAAAAGGGTTTGGGAAATTCAATCACATAATGTCGGGAGACGATGACCTGTTTGTTAATACCAATTCACAGAGGTCTAACACAAGAGTGGAATTTCGTCCGGAAAGCCATGTTATATCTGTCCCCCCTCCTTCATTAAAATCATGGTTCAATCAAAAAAAGAGACATTTATCAACAGCTCCGTACTACAAAACAAGAGATAAAATACTCCTTATTACTGAGCCTCTATCCAGATTCTTTTTCTATGTATCATTTATTCTTCTTTTGGTACTGAACAATAGTTTTTGGCAATATGTTCTTATTATTTTTGGATTGAGACTACTGATACAGCTGATTACATTTTCACTGGGACAAAAAAAGCTTAATGAGTCAGGCATCTTATTCTTTTCTGTAATTTTTGATATATTTTCGCCTTTGATAAACGGAGTCATTCACACATGCAATACATTTACACGGGGAGGTAAACACAAATGGAAATAAACCAGGGACTTTCGGAAAAAGCGAAGGCTGACCTGTTGCTGGTTGCTGAAGCAAAAAAAGGAAATGAGAGGGCCTATGCCAGTCTGATGCATAAATACAGGGATTCAATATATTTCATGCTCCTTAAGATGGTAAATAACCCTGCCGATGCTGAGGATCTCACCATTGAGGCATTCGGGAAAGCCTTCCGCAGCATAGAATCATACACGCCACGCTTTGCATTCAGCACCTGGCTTTTCATGATTGCCACCAATAACTGTATTGATTTCATAAGGAAAAAACATTCTTCCCCTAACACCATTGATCATGGACATAACGGACTGGACACTCTTACCGTCAATATACAATCTGATCTTCCCGATCCCGAAGAGACACTGATAAATGACCAGAAGATAGCAACCCTCAGAAAGATAGTCAACCAGCTTAAATCACCATACCGCGAAATTATTGAGCTCAGATACTACAAGGAATATTCCTACGAGGAAATAGCTGCCGAACTAAAGATACCCATCGGGACTGTCAAGGCGCAGCTCTACCGTGCAAAAACATTACTGTACAATATTTTTGTCAAAACAGGTGATAAATAATGCCGGACACTGTCTTCAGATATTTCCCCTCTTTATCATCAGTTCAGAAAGAAAAAATATCTCAGCTAAAACCTCTTTACGAAGAATGGAACAATAAGATAAATGTTATATCCCGTAAGGATATGGACAATTTTTATCTTCATCATGTACTCCACTCTCTTTCAATAGCAAAAGTTATTTCTTTCAGACCCGGAACAAGAATACTTGATGTAGGAACCGGCGGAGGCTTCCCGGGAATTCCCCTTTCTATATTGTTTCCTGAATCTTCATTTTCATTACTTGATTCTATAGGAAAAAAAATTAAAGTGGTGAACAGTGTAGCAAAAGCACTTAATCTTGAAAATATCTTAACCCTAAATAAACGTGTTGAAGATGAAACAGAAAAATATGATTTCATCGTCAGCAGAGCTGTTACAGACTATCAGAAATTTCTGAAAATAACTGTGAAAAATATTTTTGAGGATTCTCATAATGAGTTATGTAATGGTATTTTTTATCTTAAGGGAGGTGATCCCGGCTATGATGCCAGTATTAAAACAGACAGATTAATAGTGTGGAATGTATCTGATTTCTTCGAAGAATCATTCTTTGAAACAAAAAAAATACTGTATTATCATGAACCAAAATAATTATAGTCAGAACTACAATAAAACAGAGTAAACTAATCCCGAATATTTCCCATTCTTTTTTTTAATATTTATAAAAAACACTATCTTTGCACACGCAAAATAAAAGGCAACTAATAATTAAAACATTATCCAGATGAAAAGGACATTTCAGCCATCGAGAAGAAAGAGAGCCAACAAACATGGTTTCAGAGAAAGGATGTCCACCCCTAACGGCAGGCGGGTACTTGGTTCACGCAGAGCCAAAGGAAGAAAAAAACTCACAGTCTCCTCTGAGCTTAGAGTTAAATAGTATCCAAAGAAGGTTTAATAATATAGGGGTGCCCCATATAAAGGGCGCCTTTTTTTGTTAATTTTGGTCTCTTCGAATCACAATATGAATATTTTACCCGACCATATCACCAATAAGGATATCCATAACATAGCCTCCAGGATTATCAAAGGATCAAGAATAACTACTGACGACGCTATGACACTCTATTCAGAGTGTGAATTGCCACTGCTGGGTATAATGGCAGGTATTATGAGGCGGCGTATCAATAATAATTATGTATGGTATAACAGAAATTTTCACCTGGAGCCTACTAATATCTGTATATATAACTGTAAGTTCTGCTCCTACAGGAGACGCTCAGGAGATCCTGATTCGTGGAATTACAGTCATGATGAAATGATGGAAATAGTCAGGAGGTTCGACAAGACTGACGTTACTGAAGTACATATTGTCGGTGGCGTTCATCCTTCTCATGATATTTACTGGTATGGCGGGCTGATAAAGAAAATAAAGCTTCACAGACCTTCTTTACACATAAAAGCTTTTTCGGCAGTAGAACTGGATTACATGATAAAAAAGGCCGGGTTATCACTTGAAGAAGGCCTTACTTACCTCAAGAAATGTGGCCTCGATTCAATTCCGGGCGGTGGTGCAGAAATATTTGATGAAAGTATCAGAGAAAAGATATGTCCTGAAAAAACCTCATCAGAGCGTTGGCTTCACATCCACGAGACATCACATAAACTGGGAATAACATCTAATGCTACAATGCTTTATGGGCATCTCGAGACTTACTTTCACAGGATCGACCATATGACACGGTTGCGTGATCTCCAGGATAAGACAAAGGGATTCAATGCTTTTATTCCTCTTAAATACAAAAAATCCAATAATAACATGGGTTATCTCGGAGAAGTGAGTATAATGGAAGACCTTCGTAATTATGCTGTATCCAGGATATTTCTTGACAATATACCTCACATAAAGGCATACTGGCCAATGACAGGAAAAGAGGTGGCACAACTCAGCCTTTTTTTCGGAACCGACGATCTTGACGGTACTATAGAAGATACTACCAGAATATATTCCATGGCCGGAGCTGAAGACCAGAACCCTGCTATGTCAGCAGGTGCTATCTGCAAACTCGTTGGTGACACAGGATATATACCCGTAGAAAGAGACTCCTTATACATAAAAAGATAATAATTTTATCCATACATTTGCGTTATCAATAATAGATTATTTAGCTCTATGAATCTGAAAGAATTCATTTTTAGTAAAATATTCCTTAAACATCTGGGACTGGCAATTGCACTTTTTACAGGTCTTATTTTACTTACACTTTTATCTCTTAATATTTACACCCGCCATGGTCAGTCGCGACCCGTTCCTGATTTCTTCGGACTAACCCTGGAACAAACGGACAGTCTGGCTCAGAAACATAAAATGAGGTACCATATTATTGATTCGGTTTTTACCTCACTGGTCCCTCGTGGTTGTATCGCTGAACAAAACCCAAAACCAGGGTTCCGGGTAAAAAAATGGCGTAATATCTCTCTTACAATTAATGCTTTCAGACCGGAAATGGTTGCAATGCCTGACCTCGTCGATCTGCCCCTTAATCAGGCAATGGCTATGATCCATAACTCAGGCCTTCAGATGGGAGAACTAAGCTATAAACCTGACATATCTGTCAATATGGTTCTTAATCAGAGACTCAACGGCAAAGATATTGCTGCAGGAGACTCCATCCATAAGGAGTCTGTTATTGACCTTGTTCTCGGCAAAGGTTTAAGTAATCAGAGAACCCTGGTCCCCGATCTTGTAGGGATGAATCTGGAATCAGCAAGAAACAATATATTAAGTTCATCTCTGAACCTGGGAACATATATATTTGACAATACAATAATTACTGCTGAAGACAGTACTGATGCTTTCGTATACCGCCAGAATCCTGAATACAACGAGGAAAATACCCTTCAACTGGGGTCATCAATATACCTGTGGCTTACGGTAGATTCACTCAAATTACCTGTTGATTCAACACTCCTGATGCTTTCTGACTCAATTCCCGTTCCGGTACCTGACGGGTCCGTTACGGATAACTAATCCGGATGTATAAAAAAACAGTATTATATATAATATTTATTCTCAGCATTACCAATAATGGATTGACCCAGGAAGTTGTTACCGGACTTCCCTCAAATCCTCTACTGAAAAATGGGCCGCCTGTTTCTGACAGTAAATCGGGTTCTAAAGGTATTCTGGAACTTCCCTTCTTTGATGATTTCTCAGGACAGGATATATTTCCTGACAACGAAAAATGGACTGATAATTATGTCTTTATCAATGATACTTACACAGAAAAACAAATAACCAAAGGGGTTGCTACTTTTGATGCACTTGATAATTACGGTCGACTATATGAAGATGCATCCTATATAAGCAGTGTTGCCGACCATTTATCATCACAGCCCATAAATCTTGAATATACCCCGGATGACAGTTTACGGCTCAGCTTCTTCTTTGAACCAGGAGGAACAGGAGACATGCCTGAAGAAAGGGACAGTCTTACCCTTCAGTTTTATGCTCCTGAAGAAGACAGATGGTACCCTGTATGGAAAACAAATAATATTGATATTGAGGGCTTCAGAGCTGTAAACATCAGAATAGATGATCCACGGTTTCTGAAAAACGGTTTCAGATTCAGGTTTGTTAATTATATCAGCCTCAGTGATTATCAGAATTATCCCTCTATGATAGGAAACTGTGACCATTGGAACATTGACTATATAATACTGGATAAAAACCGCACTGACAAGGATACTCTTTTGCCGGATGTAGCTTTCGTGTCACCTCTTCGTTCATTGTTATCAACACACGAATCAATTCCCTGGAAACAATTCGAACATATTTCTCTTCAGGAAATGGGAGCATTTATTCCTGTCCATTATAAAAACTACGATAATATTGTAAGGAATGTAACCCGCAATTTCCAGATATGGGATGTGTATGAAAATAAGCAGGTAAAGCTTTTTTCTGCCGGAGCTGTCAATATAGATCCTCTGGCTGGTGAGCAGTATAATGCCGATCTGATATATACCTATTCTTCAGACAACAAGGATTCTGCTCTTTTCAGGGTTAAAAGCTGGCTTGTGACAGATGAATTTGATCCCAAAACAAATGACACTCTTGTCTATTACCAGGTTTTCAATGATTATTTTGCATTCGATGACGGATCAGCAGAAGCAGGTTACGGGATAAATGGTCTTGGCTCCAGTAATGCCATGGTTGCCTGCAGGTTCAGATCATATATACAGGATTCACTACGGGCAGTCCGTATCTGTTTTAACGACAGTTATATGAATGCGAATCTAAGATCTTTTGACCTGATGGTATGGAATGATATCGGAGGGCTACCGGGCGAAGTACTCACATCAGTTGAAGATCTGATGGTACAACAGGGTAATTCAATAAACGGTTTCTATACATTTGTTCTTCCAAAACCTGTAATGGTTGAGGGATTGTTTTATGTTGGCTGGAAACAACGTTCAGAAGCTTTTCTCAATGCAGGTTTCGATATTAACACTCCGCATCAGGGCCGACAAATGTATTGGATCAATGGAATTTGGCATGAATCAGGTCAGAATGGAAGTCTGATGATACGACCTGTGACAGGCCCCCCTCTGGTCACATCAGTAAATGACATACCTTTTCACAGTACAAAACCACTGAGTTTCAGACCTAATCCTGCAAGAGATTACATTGTTTTCGATACCGAAAAGCTTCCTGTCGACGGGTTAACCTATGTTTCCTTTTTTGATCTCAGTGGCAAGAAGGTAAAGGAAGTTCTTTTCAGCGAAACAGTTGACATTTCATATCTCAAAACCGGGATATACATTATTGTTGCCAGCCGTCAGGGCCGTTCTCTGGGATATAATCGTCTTATAAAGATAAAATGAAGCACCAGGATGACTGAAGAAGAATTTTCTGAACAACAGGAGTTTTTTGAACATTACCGCTTTGAGGTTGAGCCCGGGCAATCATCTGTCAGAATTGACAGATATTTGTTTTCACGTCTCGATAATACTTCCCGGACGAGGTTACAGAATGCGGCAGAGGCAGGAAATATTCTTGTTAATACAAAACAGGTAAAATCAAACTACAGGGTAAAACCTTATGATACAATACAGATAGTCCTTCCAAACCCTCCGAGAGAAATTGAACTTATCCCTGAGAATATCCCCTTGAATATAGTTTATGAAGACGATGATCTTATTGTTGTCAACAAGGAAGCAGGGATGGTTGTACACCCCGCCTACGGTAATTACAGGGGAACACTTGTCAATGCTCTGATGTGGCATTTACAAGATAACCCCCTCTTCCTTTCCGGGAGTATCAGACCCGGACTTGTTCACCGTATCGACAAAAACACTTCGGGTATTCTTGTAATAGCCAAAACAGAACAGGCTCTGAATAATCTTTCAAGACAGTTTTACGAACGTTCTGCTGACAGGAGATATACGGCGATAGTCTGGGGTGTACCTGATCCTACTGAAGGAGTCATTACCGGTCATGTAGGAAGGAATATCCGTGACAGAAAGATTATGCAGGTTTTCCCTGATGGCAGTCAGGGTAAGAATGCTGTTTCTCATTACCAAGTAATAGAAAATCTGGGCTATATATCTGTTGTGGAATGTAAGCTTGAAACAGGCCGCACTCACCAGATAAGGGTTCATTTCAGCTATATTAAGCATCCCCTTTTCAATGATTCAGAGTATGGTGGAGATCAGATACTAAAGGGCACTACATTCAGCAAGTATCAGCAATTTGTGAAAAATTGTTTTAAAATACTTCCACGGCAGGCACTGCATGCCCGTTCTCTGGCTTTTAGCCATCCTGTTTCAGGTGAAAGGCTGTTCTTTGATTCTGAACTACCCTGTGATATGCAGAAGGTAATTGAAAAGTGGAGAACATATTCCAGGGGAATTAAAAGTTAAATAATAATCCTTTCATTTTTTTAAGCGCTCTCTAATACTGCGATTCTTTTCCTGCCTCTTACCCCTGATTTATTTTCCGGATTACCATGATCCGCTGGCTCCTCCTCCACCAAAACTACCACCACCAAATCCACCAAATCCACCGCTTCCACTACTTCCGCCTCCACGGGAGAAACCTCCCCAGCTGCCACTATGAGAACCTCTGCCGGAATTCATCATTGAGAGCAACATCCATAAAGGCAGTCCCTTATCGCTTATATGCCTCTGGTTCTTTCCTCCATTGCTGCGGAAAAACAACATCATGATGATAAAAACTATAAATATTATTACTGGCATAACGGGACTCATATCATCATCAGCCTTTTTCCCATATTCATCTGCTGAAAATTCTCCGCTGGCGAGGGCCATTAGGGTTGAAGTAGCCTGTTCAAGGCCTTCATAATACTCTCCATTTCTAAAGGCAGGTAATATTTCATAGTCAATTATCTGAGCGCAGGTTATATCGGGAATTGCTCCTTCAAGGCCATAACCCTGTTCAATAGCAACATACCCCGGAGAGTTTTCCGTCTTTGGCTTAACTAAGATAAGCATTCCGTTATTAAGCTCCTGTTGTCCAATGCCCCAGCTTTGAGCCAGTCTCTGTGCATAATCAGCCACATCATATCCCTGAAGGTCTTCAACTGTAACAATAGCTATCTGTGTAGATGTCGAGTCATTGAAAGCAACAAGCTTATTTTCAAGAGCCTGTACATCTCTGGCATCCAACATTCCTGCATAATCGTTTACCAGTCTGGGAGGGTAGGGTCTTGACGGCAGATCCTGAGCTGTAATAACTCCCGAAAGGAATAATAGCAGAAAAATTCGGAGCCATATACAATTTATTGCTCTTTTCATCATTATTCTACAGCGGTTTTGAAAGTGTCATCGAATGTAATATCATTCGGCAGCTCATTAATATCGTCCTTCTGCCTTGGGAAATATTCTTTAAGTTTTGTTCCTGTCATAAGGATCCCTTCTATAAGACCTTCGGTGAATTTATTTTCACTGAAGTTTTTCGCAAGAAGTTCTTTTATTTCATCCCAAAAACCCTCAGTGACCCTGGTATTTATACCTGCATCTGCTATGACTGCAAATTCCTGATTTTTAAGAGTAAGGTAAAAAAGCACTCCGTTTCTTTCAGCTGTCTTGTGCATCCCGATCTTTCTGAAGATCCATGCAGCTCTGTCAAGTACATCACCTTCCATATCGGTTTCAATATGAACTCGTACCTCTCCTGAAGTGTTTTCTTCGGCACTGATTATGGCATTCCTTATCAGTGCCTGTTGGTCTCTGGTAAAAAAAGTTGAAGCTTTCATTTAATCAGTCATCAATCACAGGTGTATCAGAATTGTACCTGAGGAGCTGTCTCTGCTCCTTCCATAGATTCGAAATAAGGTCTCTCGCTAAATCCTTTTATGCCGGCAATAATACTCTGTGGAAATTGCTTTATATAAGTATTGAATTCTCTGGCTTTCTCGTTGAAATTCCTTCTCTCTACAGATATTCTGTTCTCAGTTCCTTCCAGTTCAACCTGAAGATCTCTGAAATTCTGAGTTGCTTTTAGCTCCGGATATCTTTCCACTACAACCATTAGTCTGGACAGAGCAGAACTCACTTCACCCTGGGCAGCCTGGAATTCCTGCATATTTTCTGCTGTCATATTGGCCGGATCAAGCGTAACCTGAGTGGCTTTTGCCCTTGCTTCAATAACCTGGGTAAGAGTCTCCTGCTCAAAAGCAGCTGCTCCTTTGACAGTGTTTACAAAATTTGGGATAAGGTCAGCTCTCCTCTGATACTGAGTCTCAACATTACCCCATTGACTGACAACACCCTGTTCCAGTTCAACAATATGGTTATACACTTTTATCCCCCATGAGATAAATCCGAAAGCAACAATAGCAACGACAGCTATTATTATAATCCAGAGCAAACAACCTTTTTTCATTTCTTTATTTATTTTAATTTCCCTAAAGTTAATTAATATCCGTTAAATTATATTCTTTTGTAAATTGTATATTTTAGTTCTGTATTTACATATTATATCCGCATAAATTTAATAAGAATATCACAAATCTTATATGAGAACTGTTGCTGTTGTTGTGGGAGGAGATTCTCCTGAATATAATGTGTCGGTAAAAAGTGGCACAGAAGTATGTCAATATCTGTCTTTACGTTATAATGTATATTTAATAATTATCCGGGGATCGGACTGGTATTTTGAAGATAATAAGGGCAGATATCACAAAATAGACAAGAATGATTTTTCACTGATCATTGACGACAGGCGTATCCGTTTTGATGCTGTTTTTATTGCTATTCATGGTACTCCCGGAGAAAACGGAATGCTTCAGGGCTATTTTAATATGCTTGGAATACCATATACAGGTTGCAACATGTTCTGTTCAGCACTTACTTTTAATAAACAAGTCTGTAAATTTTTTCTGAAAGCCTATGACATACCGATGGCTGATTCAATAATTATCCGGAAAAATGAGAATCCGGATCTCACAGCTGTGATACAACAACTGGGTATGCCATGTTTTGTTAAGCCCAATGACAGTGGTTCCAGTTTCGGGGTAACAAAAGTTAAGACAAATGCCGGACTCATTCCGGCTATTGCCAATGCTTTCAATGAAAGTGATGAGGTAATGATAGAATCCTATATGAAAGGGATAGAAGTGGCGTGTGGAATTCTTAAGACACGGTCAGAAACTATTGTCTTACCTGTAACAGAAATAAAAAGTAAAAATGAGTTCTTCGACTATGAGGCAAAATACACACCCGGACGTTCAGACGAAATCACTCCGGCAGTAATACCGGATAAATTATCGGACTCAATACAACAGCTAAGTAAGAGAATCTGCCAACTACTTGACTGTAAGGGCATATTTCGAATAGACTTTATCGTTGTTGATGATCAGCCCTTATTCCTTGAGGTCAATACTGTCCCCGGAATGACAAAAGAGAGTATACTGCCAAAGCAAGTGCTGGCAGCAGGCATCTCTTTTGAAAATTTTTATTCAATGGCAGTGGAAGATCTGTTTGAATGAGTTCAATTATTTTCTCTTGCCATCCTGAGAGCAGTAGTAGTAGTATAATATTTCGTTATCATACCTTTTATCTCCCATTCAGGCAGCTTTCCGGCTTTAATGTATTCAAGAAATACTGATGTAACTTCTCCGAAATGTTCTTCGTGTGTAACCCTGTATTCCTGAGGTATATCTATTTTAATCACATTCTCTCCAGCCATTGTAGTCTCAAGACCATTATAGGGTAATGAAGCAAGGGTTGTCTCAAGTTTAGCCCTGAATGAATTTAACGATTCTCCTTTAATATTTTCGACATATAATGCAGGCACAAAGTTTTCTTTCATCCCCTGTCTTATAACCAGATCACATTTCGATCCGTGCATCACTGAATAATGAGTGTCACCACCTCCGGGAGGTGCTTCATAATTCCATGTCACCGACACTTTTGCCCATATTCCCTTGATCTGATAAATAATCTCACCGTTTGAATAAACATATAATTGTCCATTCTTAACATCTTTCTGCAGAAAATCCGGAAAATCATTTATTCCGGTTACTTTGGTGAATTCCTCTTTTGAAATCATTGTGGGCCATCTCTTAGCATCCGCTATTTCTACGTCAGAAGGATAAAGAAGCTGCCCGGGAAAACATTCCCATTGAATCAGGTCTACCAGATGGGTAGTCACATCTGCCATACCTTCTCCCTGTTGTTCCACATCGAAGAACCAGGCAGGTCGCTGTAAAGGAGTTCCGGATACTATTTTTGAAAAATGGTGAACACTTTCTTTGACAATAGCAGGGTCTTCTTTTGTTCCTGCTGACAGTTGTCCGAAAATCTCTTCTTTCTGCGACAATAGTTTCTGGAGTATGGTAGTAACCTCATAGCGCTCTGTCATAATATCATACAACAATATTCCCTTTTCCTCTGCAACACGAAAAGCTTCCTCCAAAGCCGGAAAATCATCCGGCGATATTATAACCGGTTTATCTGCCAAGACATTAAGCCCTGCATTAACCGACCGGCTGATATATTCTGCTTTTTTCCTGTTATTCCCTGAAAGAACAACCACATTACCCGCTTTTTCTTCGAGCATCTTTTCAAAGAAATCGTCTCCTGTATAAATTATTGTATTCCAGTTTGTCGGATTATCTGCACGATTATTATATGAATTAATCCGGTCAATATGTTGTAAATGATCCGGACCTTCCGGTGCATATAAGTGCACGGTTGGAGAGACCTGATCATACATAGTCTTTTGAACGAGAGCGGCATGAAAATGACCCGGGTCAACCGTGATAAGGTGTACCTGGTAGTTATTATCCATATTTTTTTCAGATTTTTTATCAGATTGTCTGCCGGATCCTCCTGATCCGCATGAAAAAAGTAAAAAAGACACAAGAATTACAAAGTAATATCTCATCATATTTTATATTTTTTTATCGTGATTATTAGTTCCCGGAATCATGAAGATCTTGACAAAAGGAATTAATAAATTC
Organism: Bacteroidota bacterium; assembly: GCA_012729475.1. GTDB lineage: Bacteria > Bacteroidota > Bacteroidia > Bacteroidales > VadinHA17 > LD21. The sequence continues at coordinate 6,582 of JAAYDB010000150.1, read as the reverse complement.
ATATTAGTCCTGACTTATTGTTACTATAGGGGGAAAAGCAAAATCATTCCATAATCTTTCTGCAGTTGTTTTATCAATTTTACCATCATAAACCATCATTCTGTATTTCAGTCTGTAAAGATTTCCGGGGTGGAGCTGCCATTCTTTTAGTCTGATAGGAGTAAATTCAAAATACACATCTCCTCTCCCGTTTGAGTTTTCGGGCCACACTCTCATTGGTTCCGGGTGTTCTCTGTTAGCAGGGTGTGAGAAAAAAACTATTCCTGAATTACCTTTGTTTTCAAAACTGCCATTAATGTCAGTCCATCTTGATCTGGTACCATCTGCATTAACCCTTGTTTTTCCTTCGGAGGTAAGCACAGTACTGTTATCTTTCGTCCATTCCTCTGTAGCTCTGAATCCTATCCCTCCTCCATAACGATATGCTTCCATGATAACAGGAGATGATCCGGCTACCGACAAAAAGGTTGTCAGATCAACTATATATGCATCAAGTCCGGGCACCGGGTCAGTGTTCCATGCACGTACATCCCATACTTCATTCAGGGCAAGCTTCTCAGGGTCGGCTCCCTGGAAATCTATATGATCCTGCTTTATTGAAAAACCTCCGTAGACAGGACCATTGATTATTGAGTTAATACCTGCAAACTTCACGGTACCTTGTTTGCTGAAAAGATTCCAGAAGTCAGTAACATGATCATCAATTTTCGCTTTTGTCCATGGATTCCATATCCCAAAATGGTGATAATGGTCCGGAGCCCATATTCTTGTTAATACATTACCTGAAGGTGAAATCAACGGGTGTATAAAGCCGCTCCTTTTGAAAACTGTATCCACTCCTTCAGGCGGATAGAGGACTGAGGCCTGATAATGAAGTATTTCGGAGTTTTCTTTTTTAAGAATAATATTATCACCTGTAAATGTAGAAGTAATAATGTTTTCTACAGGTTCAGGTTCATTGCTAAAAAGAAAGAACTCTCTCTTACTGCCAGGTTCAGTAGTGCCGTCAAGTATTAACCATAACTGCGACACATATCCTGGTTCAATCTGAAATGATTTTTCTTCCATTTGTCCGTTTATCTTCTCAAATAAACGGAATGACAGGCTATCACTGGTGGTTATCCCTTCCATATTAACATAAACAGGAGTATTGATACGCTGTAACTCTCCTGCTTCGACATAAAAATGAAGTACCTGCTTTTTCTGGCAGATCAGTGAAACCGAAAAAAACAGAGAAAATGCAAATAGAAATAACTTCTTCATCTGGCATTATTTTGAATATGTTTTAACTGTCCGGATAAAAGCATTCAGATTGACATCTTTCACCTCTGGTGCCATACCACCTCCCACAGACCAGATAATGCGATCATGGTCAGGTATTTCGTCAAATGCTTTTTTAACAGCCTCTTCTACCTGTTGTGGCGTTCCGTTAGCAACAACATCCCGTGGAGGCACATTACCTACCAGAACTACTTCGGGGCCGGCCAGATCCCTTATCTCTTTCATAGTATGATTAAATGAAAAGTTGAACATATTCACTCCCATCTCTTTAAGATTGGCTGCAGTGATCAGGCCGTCGGCATCATTATGGAGGAATCTGGCTTTTGCGCCGGTACATGAAAATATTCTTTTAAAATACGGTATTACAAATTCACTGAATTCAACTTCACCTACGAACCCGATTAAATCGTCAAGTATCAGTACTCCGTCTATTGAAGGGAAACATTCTTTCTGCCAGCTAAGCCAGTCGCAGGTGAAATCACTTATTTTCTTTAACAGTTTATGTGAATTATCGGGATCCATGGCCAGCGCCATCATAAATTCAGTAGTACCCATAAGGAAACTTGCAATATTCAGGGGACCTCTTGCGATGGCAAATCTGACCTGATGATCAGCATCCTTTATGGCTTGTTCATTATTTCGCAGACGGCTTATCATAAAAGGCAATAATCCGTCAGTCTTCACATCAGGCTGGGGAACAGAATCTGTCTCATCTATTGATTCTATTATTTTATCTGCATGAGGGAGACTTTGTTCAAGAAAAACCATTCTTGACCCGAAAGCTGAAGGTTCTGTACACATCCCATATTCCGACCAGAATCCTGGCATAAACCAGGCATCGGGAAATGTATTGATCATTTTAAGATTAGCCTTAAGCCACAGGTCATCCGAAGCATAATAATCAACTGTTGAGATCCCATACCATCCGGGGATCCAGGGGCTGTCGACAATGAATCCGGAAGGCTGGTAGTTAAGTTTTTCACCGTCAATCATCCTGATAAGATCATCCCATGAAGAATTACGCATAAATATTTTTATTTTAAATTAAACAATCAGCAATACAGGTAATAAAATTGACAATTTAATTCGACAGAAAAAAATTTATTGTCACTATTTGGGTTTCAATGGAGACATAACTATTTGTCAGATCTGCAGTTTTATATTCTCCATCCGGTAACTATCCACCGGATCGCATGTACAGACAAGATTACGGTCGCCGTAGCTGTCATCAACCCTTCCCACGGGAGGCCAGAATTTATTCTCAAGGGTCCAGGGAGCAGGGAAAGCTGCTTTCTCTCTTGCATAAGCATGGTTCCATTCATCGGATGTTACCATTCTTGCGGTATGAGGAGCATTACGAAGAACATTATCTTCCCCGTCGGCTTTCCCTTCTTTTATTTCCTCTATCTCTGTCCTGATCGATTTCATGGCAGCTATAAACCTGTCGAGTTCTTTTAGTGATTCCGATTCTGTAGGTTCAACCATCAGAGTACCATGAACAGGGAAAGACAGGGTGGGAGCATGAAAACCATAGTCCATAAGTCTTTTTGCAATATCGGATTCATTAACCCCGGCTTCAGCTTTAAACTCTCTGCAGTCGAGTATCAGTTCATGAGCTACAAATCCTTTTTTACCTTTATAAAGAGTCTTGTAATGGTCTTTTAAAGAAGAAGATATATAGTTGGCATTCAGTATTGCATATATGGAAGCACGGGTCAGTCCTTCCCTGCCCATCATCATGACATAGGCATGTGATATTGTTAATATATGAGCGCTTCCGAAAGGTGCTGCGGCAACAGATCCTATGGCACGGGTACCTCCTGTTCTGACTAAAGGATGTGTTGGCATGAAGTCGGCGAGTTGGGAATTTGCCAGTACAGGCCCCATTCCCGGGCCTCCTCCTCCGTGAGGTATAGCGAAAGTCTTATGCAGGTTAAGATGACATATATCAGTGCCAATCCGTGCCGGACTGGTAAGGCCCGTCTGAGCATTCATATTGGCACCATCCATGTAAACCATGCCTCCATTCTCATGAATGATACTGGCCATTTCAACAACCTCTTCCTCAAAAACGCCATGTGTCGAAGGATAAGTTATCATAAAAGCAGCAAGAGTATCTTTGTTCTCTTCTGCTTTCTTTCTAAGATCGTTAACATTGATATTACCCGATTCGTCACAGTTGACAACAACAACATTCATCCCTGCCATCACAGCACTGGCAGGGTTTGTTCCATGAGCTGATGAGGGGATCAGTACAACATTCCTTTGTAGATTACCATTACTTTTGTGATATTCTCTTATTACCAATAATCCTGTATATTCACCTGCAGCTCCCGAATTAGGCTGAAAAGAAACAGAAGAAAAGCCTGTTATTGCTTTTAATGATTCGCCAAGTTCTTGCATCATTCTATAGTAACCATCTGCCTGGTAAACAGGAACAAAGGGATGAATATTAGCAAATTCAGGCCAGCTTAGTGCAAACATTGCTGTTGCCGGATTCAGTTTCATCGTACAGGAACCGAGAGGTATCATGCTGTGCGTTAAGGATATATCCTTTCTTTCAAGCATTTTTATATACCTCATCATTTCGGTTTCACTGTGATAGCTTGTAAATGCAGGTTTTTCAAGAAAAGCTGAAGTCCTGAGAAAACGCTTATCAATATCTGTTTCATCAAGGAATGAATCCGTATTCCTGGTTTTCTTACCACCGGCTCCTGCAAAAATATTTACGATATTATTTATATCCTGCAAAGAGGTGATTTCATCAGTGCTTATGCTAACAATATTTTTTTCGGGAAAGAAGAAATTGTAGCCTTTTGTTTCAGCATATGACATAAGTTTTATTGCGGGCAACATAGGCGGAAGTTCTATCCTTACAGTATCAAAGAAAGAAGTGTTTAATTGCCTTAATCCCATCTCCTTTAATGCATTATTGAGTGTACATGCCGATTTATGGATATGCATGGAGATTTTTTTCAAACCCTCTGGTCCGTGATACTGTGCATACATACCGCTCATTGTTGCAAGAAGAGCCTGTGCCGTACAAATATTCGAAGTTGCTTTTTCCCGCCTAATATGTTGCTCTCTTGTCTGGAGTGCCATTCTTAGCGCAGTATTTCCCTGTTTATCGACGGATACTCCTATGATTCTTCCGGGCATACTTCTTTTAAGTTCATCTTTGGTTGCGAAATAACCGGCATGAGGACCTCCGTAACTCATTGGCAAACCGAATCTTTGATTTGATCCCACAACAATATCTGCGCCCCATTCACCAGGAGGCCTGAGCAGTGCCAGGCTCATAAGATCGGCTGCTACTGCCACAAGCATACCTGTACTGTGTGCTTTTGAAGTGAATTCCTCATAATCATTTAATATTCCTGAAGCAGCAGGATATTGAACAAATGCCCCAAAAAAACTCTTGTCTAAAACGACACTGTCATACTTTCCCATTACCATTTCTATACCAAGTGCTTCAGCCCGGGTGGTCAGTACTGCAATAGTCTGGATAAAGACATCTTTATCAACAAAAAATTTTACAGCACCTTCCTTAACAGCCGTCCGCGACCTTGAATTAAACATCATTATCATAGCTTCTGCTGCAGCGGTAGCTTCATCCAACAGGGAAGCATTTGCTATCTGCATCCCTGTAAGTTCAACTATCATTGTCTGAAAATTCAGTAAAGCCTCCAGTCTGCCCTGGGATATTTCAGCCTGATAAGGTGTATAAGAGGTATACCAGGAAGGGTTTTCAAGAACATTGCGGATTATGACAGAAAGAGGAGCCACACCGTAATAGCCCTGACCTATAAAAGATCTTAGCACTTTGTTTTTTGAACCAAGAGACCTGATATGCTCCAGATATTCATATTCACTCATCGCAGGTCGAAGATCCGGAGGTTTATCAAGTCTGATATTTTCTGGAACAGCCCTGTCGATAAGCTGATCCAATGAGCTAACTCCAATTACATTAAGCATTTGAGAAATATCCTCTATGCGCAATCCGTTATGACGGTGTTCATACTTATCGTAAGTCATATTGAAAATAATTTATACTGTTAACACTTTAAAAGACTATCTGGCTCAGGCTTTTATGTTGATGTTTCACTATATCGTAGATCCGGAATTATTTTTCCTTTTATCCATTAAAAAAGGGTTTGTCGCGATTTCATTTCCAATTGTAGTCTTTTTCCCATGACCCGGATAAACGACTGTGGAAGGAGGAAGAGTAAATAGTTTGTTCTTAATACTATTGACAAGAGTATTATAATCTCCCCCTGGCAAATCAGTCCTGCCAATAGTCCCGGCAAAAAGAGCATCTCCGGTAAAAACCATATTTCCCTTTTCACAGTAAAAGGCAAGACTTCCCGGAGAATGCCCCGGCACATGCAATGCCTTGAAATTTAATATTTCTGACACTATGGTCTGATTATCCTCAATCAGACCTGCCGGTTCTGGCGGTTCATCCATTTGCAATCCGAAAAATCCGGCAAACATGACCGCATTCTTTCTGTTTTTCTCCTCTTCCTTATGACAGAGAGTACCCAGACCATATTCACTGAAAAACCTTCCATTACCAAAGATATGATCAAGATGACAGTGTGTATTAAGTAATAGAACCGGTTTAAGATTTTCTGATTTAATAAAAGATGTCAGTTTTTCAAATTCCTCCTCTGTATAACAGCCGCAATCAATAACAATACATTTTCCTGAAGGATCAGCAACAATATAGGTATTTACTTCTATGGGAGAGAAAACCATTGTAAAGACTTTCATAACAATTTATTTTCCGTTAACTGTTCCTTTCAGCATGGGAACAAAGACAAACAATCCGTGAGTTGAGTATTCATAATTATCTTCTCCTTTTTTTGTTACAAGGGTCATCACCTGGGAATCGTTTGATCCCACAGGTGCTACCAGACGTCCTCCTGTCTTAAGTTGCTTAAGTAATGTCTCCGGTATTTTTTCCGTTGCAGCAGTTAAAATGATACCATCATAAGGACCATACTGGGGTTTCCCCTCATATCCGTCACCGTAGAAGAAATCTGCAGAATAGCCGAGGGAAGTAAGAGTAGATTGTGCTTTCAGGTAAAGTTCCCGGAAACGTTCGATGGTATATACCCTGGCTCCCATCTCAAGCAACACAGCAGCCTGATAACCCGAGCCTGTTCCTATCTCAAGAATTTTGCTTCTCTTTCTGACCTCCAGTAAAGAAGTCTGCATAGCAACAGTATAAGGCTGTGATATAGTTTGTCCCGAAGCTATAGGAAAAGCTTTATCAACATAGGCATGAATCAGAAATGC
>JAAYDB010000027.1 GCA_012729475.1 Bacteroidota bacterium | reverse complement strand
GCCGGATCTGCCACATATACAATGTATTTGCTACTGGTATGGTTTTGCAGCTTATTTTGCTCAGGGCTCAGAGCGCAGGGCTCAGGTTTTTTTGATTCTTGCTCTGTGCTCTGTGCCCTGTCCCCTGTGCTCCACGCCCTCTGCTTCTTAACCCTGTACACAACAACAAAATGACGCTGGTTCCAGTGCACAATACATGGAAGCGGTACTTCGTCACGAAGCTGTTCCCAGGTGAGACGGTACCCCCGTGTGCTGAATCCAATGCTTTCTGCAGCTTCGCTGATGCCAAGCATTGAGACACCGGATTTTGTTATATAAGATTTGTTCCGGAGTGATTGTATTGAATAGGATTTCCCATAATATTTTGCTACCATGCGAAGGCATGATGGCCCGCAATCCATTGCATCAAGTTGCTTGCAAATCGGAAATACTGACATATTTTACTTTTTCAATTCTACTATCATAAGTATCGGATTATCTGTCTCTTTCATACTATCGGCTAATTTTATTAGTTCCTTTTTCTTTTCAAGATATTTGGGAGCAGAATTAATGAACTCTGTGCTTTTAATATGAGTTTGAATTTGATAAGGATAAATTAATCCTATTAAAAATTCACGGCCATTTTCTACAAAATAGCTTTTTGGCAAAAAACTTGTACCTCCATCAAGATCATTTAATATACCACCAATTAATGTAACACCACCGTTATCAGATTTTAGATCTATTAAAAACGATTTATTATTATCCTTATCAATAAGTACAAAAGAATACTTTTTAAGCGGGTAAAAGTAGTTTATAACAATATATCGACTTGTCTCATAAATATATTTAAACCACATATAATCAGACATAGTCTCAGGTGTAATTCTCGATTTAGGTAATCTATGTCTTCCAGAACTAATAATAAAAGATGGCTTCTGGTTTAAATCAGGCAAAATTGAGAAGACAGTATCAGTATAATTATTCCAATAAGTCAATACATTTTCGTGTTTGTACGTACCCACAATGCCAAGGGCGTTGCCGGCAAATTCAGGCATATTTCTTTCTTTCTTTTTGATTTGATTTCCTAATGTATCAAAAACAATCCATTCATATTCAGTGTTTTCATATTGATTTGAATAGAAAGCAAATAGTTTGGAATTATAAGATTCAATTGCATCAACATGGCCATATTCCTTTAATGAAAAACTTCTTAAGTGTCCACCGGTGTGGGAAAAAACCTTAATAATGTCACCTCTATCATGAATATATATTGTCTCTGTCTTCTCGTCGACAGTAAACACAGAGCTATAAAGATATTCACCAGGCCCTCTACCGATATTTCCTATTTTTCTAAGTTTTGTTCCTTCTTTATTAAATACAAGGACTCCTAGATTTTCTGCTGTTAAATATATAGATTTGTTTATGAATATGATTCTATCACTAATTCTTCCTAATGGATACTTGTTATCTAGTGGAATGTATTTAATATCGTCAGCAATCTCAGTTAATGAAATTTCATTTTTAGTAAGAGTAGTCGGATCAAATTTGATGAGCTCTTTATTCTCTGGTTTGCAGGATAATGCAAATATAATCAGGATTAAAAAGTATTTTGTTTTCATAAAAATCTAGTTATATAGTTGATTTTATCTGAGATTTTGTTATCGATCGTTATTTCCAGATTGGAGTCTAAATTTATATCTTCTAAATTAAGTTATTTATTTAGTTGAAACATTCTCAGTATAAAGATAAAATTTACAAGAGGCTTGCTTTTTATCAAAGCCAGCCTCTTCTAAGTTCTCAATAGAAACTTGATCCAAATTTGTCTTCATATAAAAAAAAATGAAGAAGTGGATACAATTCTACTAAACCCGATCAGCAAATCCAAACACCACCTCCAGCATAAGAACAAGACTCTTGACAATCTTCGTAACTTATAGCAGCCATGGCATATCCATCACAACATGTACAACAAGCTGCACCGCCTCTCAGGGTTAATAATTCCTCATTATTCATTATTTTTTTAGGACTAATTTTCAATTTACCAAGTTTTTTCATAATATTAAATCATTAGTGTCCGATTAAATTTAAAAATTTTGTTTAGTTTTCCTGATATATCATTTCACAGGCCGGAACCGGAATCACGGAATATTATTAACTTCGCATGGGGACACCTCCTTTCTACTTAAGGAAAGGTCCGGGCGGAAAGAGTTGGCACAGAGCTCAGAGCACAGTGCACAGAGTACCCTTCCGCCCTTCTCTTTCTGTTATTGTGAAATTGGTATCATTTCAACTTCAATTAATTGTTTTATCTCATTTACATGATATTTTAATTCCTCAAGGGTGTACATCTGCGGTAAAATAAAATCATTTACCAGGATGGTTGGAACCCTTTGAATATTTCCAGTCCGGAATAATTCCTGATTCTGAATAATCATTTCATCATATCCGGCAGGATTTTCAATTGCATTGAGACCATTAAAAATTCTTTGTTTTATGTTTATATCCGTCTTATACCACTTTTCAAGAAGCATTAAAGATTCTTCTTTATTGCCAGCCCCCATATAGAAACATATTTGTTTCAACAGTTTTGATGTCACCTCATCTTTCATATTCGGGAGTACGAGCTGTATTTTAAATCCTGATTCTTTTCTGATCAGATTCAGAATATCAAAAAATTTTGAAGAACATGCAGAGCAATAGGGGCTTAAAAATGCAGTTATTTCTATATCACTCCGAAGATCCCCATACGTAAGTAATAAATCCTCTTTGGGAAGTACTATTTTGCCTGCCTTCCTGAATTCATGCAGGAAAAGATCAGGATCTCGTTTAAATTTTAAAAACTTTATCTTGTAATCATCTTTTTCTAACTTATAAATTATATGGAATTTATAAAGCACCGTCAAAATTAATATGGATAAAAAAACCAAAGATGACACCATGAAAACCGAGACATTCACATGGCTACCTGGCCTCAAAATAAGGGCAGCAAATTCAAACATAAGGACCAGTTGCACCATGAGACAAAACGGGCACCATTTCTTTATCTTCAGCCATTGGTATAAAACCGAGAATATCGGATAAGGTATTGAACAGATTGAGAGGATCTTTATTAAATTAATGGCTTCAATCCGGTCAATGACAGATAATATTAACAGACCACCAGAAAAATATACAATACCTATTTCAGCCCATGTCACACTTCCCATTATTTTCGAGACACCACCTTTTGTCACTGCCTCACAATCAGTGTTAGTAGAGATATGACAGAGCTTTTCAGATAATGATGATTTTAAATTGAGTTCATTCCTGAATAATAAGATGGAGAAAACCAAACCAAGGATGTGAGAAAAAATAATCGAAATACTCAAAAGATTTATCTTCTCATTTAAATCATAAGTAAGAGGTAATAAGCAATAGACCGTTGAAAAGAATAATACCACAAAAGGGAAGCTAATAATTGCTTTATTAATGATCTCATCGGCTTTTCTTGCTTTGAAGTCAACCTGTTCAGCTTTTGATTCTGTATCAGTGATAATGATTACTCCATCCCATTTCTTTATTAAATGCTGGTAACTCATAATCCTCTTCCCTGACAATGAATCAGCAAATATCACGGCTCCTTCGTTAATTCTGTATACAAGGATGATTTTCCACCCATTGTCATTTATGTGTGCCAGAAAAGGCCTGTCGATATCACTTAGTTCATTTTTCTCTATTCTTAAAGGATAGTTGATGATTCCATATGCCTCAAAAAAATTGCAAATACTTTTAAGGGACGGAAAATCCGGATCCGACTTAATAAACTCTCTTACTGAATCATGCGTTATCCTGATGCCAAAATACCTTATTAAACGGTAGGTAACAGAGGGTAAATTGTCTGATTGATCGCTTGTATTAAAGAGCGAGAAAATATTTAAAAAATAATATGCTAAACGAACCGGCATAAAAAACATTATATGTTCATAATTCACGACAATTCTATGACAGTGACTGCAACTGTTGTTTTTTGAAAAAGGTCAAGTAATATTGAGTACATCTTTGATCCCATTAGTTCAGCTGAAAACCTCGATTCTATTACTTTCGGATAGTAATCAAGTCTTTCTTCCTGAGGATGATCCATGGAGCTTAATAGTTTATTTAGTGCTCCTTTCATCACATTTTTTCCAAGATAGACAAAACCTTCATCGTCAATTGAAGGAGTTATGTATAGGCATTGATCTTTAGTGAGTATTTCATTCAGACCTTCAGTATCTGAAATGATCAATGGTATATTATTGCTTATCATCTCAAGCGCCACATATGGACAATGATCATATAAAGAGGGGATTATGCCGATATCAGCAATCTGGTAAAGATCTTGCATTGTATTGAAGTCCACAAAGCCAGTAAAAGTAACTTTTGACCAGTTATTTTTACAATGAGTCAGATATTGAGATATTTTATCCGGGCCGGAATCCTCACCCACCAGAACCAACCTTACATTTTTGTGCTGGTTACATAATTCTGCAAATTCATCAAGGAGTATATAAATGCCTTTCCATTTGTCAAGTCTGCCTGCATATAGAATGATTTTTTCATCCTGGTCAAATCCCATTTTTTGTTTCAAATTATCCCTGTTTGTACTCTTATGTAACACATGCATTTCTATATCAATACCATTATGAACAACCTCAATCTTCTTCTCCGGTATCCCGAAATACTCTATCATAAAGTCTTTCATGTAAGAGGTTACTGATATTACCTTATCCGATATCTCATAAAGTTCTTTTTCTGCCCGGATAGGTTTTAACTTTTCTGAATATCTTACTTTGATGTCCTGCCATGCCTCCGAAAATTGTTTCTTATTACCTTCAAAAATAAACTGCCATTGAGCTGAATGAACAACACTTATTACCTTTATTGTGAAACGACTTTTAAGACGTTTTACTATTGGAAGAGTATCAGGATAATTGGTCTGAAATATCACATTAGGTTGCGACAGTATGAAAGGAGTTAAAAAATCGACAATACGATTGGCATATTTCTGTGCTTTCTCATCTCCATTAAATGAGTTTTTTGGTGGGGGTATATGGAAATACCGTAACCTGGGATTAATAATTTCAACATCAAATTCTTTCTTTCTGTCAGACAAATAGTTTACAACATAAATATGGATATCTCCCCTGGTTAATAGTGCTTCAATCAAATATTTCAGGTATGTTCCAATACCATAGTGAACTCCCCTTCCTGTTGGTTTTAAGATAAACAGTGATATAGTAGTATTTTCGCTATACTTTTGCATGCTTACAGGTATTTAGCAGTTCTTTTCGATTTAATATTTCACTGTCTATCTGGTTATTCTTATGGATTCTGCTGTCGGGATACCAAAGACAAAATAAAGGACCGGCAGAGTGGTAAACAGTCATGTTAAGAACATCCATCATTTTTAACCTGACTACATTCTCCATTTCTTCTCCATAAAGCTTTTCATTCTCTCCCCTTGTTGCCAGGTACCTTTTGCGATTTACCAGAAAAACTTGACCTTTATTTTTAAGATTTGATTCCACCGGCATGGCTGGAGCCATCAGCTTAAGGACCTCTGGCTTCATATATTTGCCAAACATACCACTTGATAATGGATCACATTTATAAATTCTTTCCGAGTAAGGAATGCTCAAAATAGTATCTGAATATTTCAGGTTTTTAATAGCATTTTTAATCTGATCTGGCATAACAATTGACCCAGGTTCCCAAACAGCCACGTATGGCGTTTCAACTGAATTAAGCAAACGGTTTATCCACTTTGTACGGGGAAAAACCGGGTTGTCATCACGGATGAATTCATATCTTACGCCTTTCTGATTTTCTGCCGGGAAGTATCTCTGCGCTACATCAGCTTCAAGTAGGTAAAAACTTGTGTTAAAATTATTCCTTATGAAATCAATTGTAGTATTTAGATTTTCGATAACCTGATCTGATGTTATCCTTAGCGGAATAACAAAGGTCACATCTGCCAGATCCTCCCGGATTGTTTCTGTTGTTTTTGTTCTTTCTTTTACCTTCAGCTTCTGGAAATAGTCTTTACAGAAGGGCTGCATAATCATCAATGCTTCAAAAAAAGCTTCCAACTCATTTTTATCGTAAAAGCATGCCTTTAGGTTTGCTTCCCTGATCCGGTTAATCCACTTGTATAATTTGAGCTTTCGCGAATATTCAATTGGATTCCCTTTTAGAAGATTGAGATGCATTCCGGTTTCTTCCTTTGTGGGATTGATCCCGATATATCTCAACTGGTCAATGGAAATCTCATCTGCCAGTTCAGCCTGTCTCTTTCTGTATTGAATCGTCACCTGTCCCTCATGCACTCTGTAATGCATCAACACCTCAGGTATGTTGGTTATCGGGAAGTATCTTGCAGCCCTTGCCAGAAAATCATAATCTGATGAGTAGTAGTATTTTCTGATATATCTCAGTTTATGTTTCTTCAGCAGGTCGTGTCTTATTATTACCGATGGATGTATGAAACAGTTGTTTCGCATCAGTTGTACCTTTATCTTTTGGTAATCGCTCTCGCGGTACAGATCTCTTTCTTTCCCCAACACCCTGTAACCGCTGCCTGCAAGTCCATACTGCGGATGTTGTTCCATAAAAAGTACCTGCCTCTCAAAGCGGTGAGGAAGTGAAATGTCATCCGCGTCCATTATACAGATATACTTTCCCCTGGCAACCCGGAGTCCCTTGTTACGTGTCGGGTAACATCTCTCACGATTATTAAGAAGTCTTATTCTCTTATCTTTAAATGATTTAATGATTTCAGGACTACTGTCTGTTGAGGCATCATTAATTATTATAAATTCAAAATCAGAAAATGTCTGCCCCAGTATGCTGCGAATACAATCTCTAACGTACTTTTCGGCATTATACACCGACATTATTACTGATATGCAGGGACGGTTACTTATCATGGCAAGGGGCTGGGGGCAGGGGGCAGGGAGCAGGGAGCAGGGGGCTGGGGGCGAAGGGCAAGGGGCAAGAGATTGCATTTAGAAGAAGTAATCCTGTACCGGCGAGACCTGTCAGGCCCAGGTTTTGTTTGTTTATTCCTTCAAGAGTCCGGTTCCAGTTTTCTTCATCGTCAATAATGCTGAAGGCTTTTTCAAATGAGCCGTCCTTTAAGAGGTCGCCATGGATATCTATTCCGTAGACAAGTCTCTGAAGGTGCAGGGATTGCAGGTCGGAGAGTATCTTCTCATCTCCATCTCCATCTTCACCTCTGTTTAGCTCTTCGCTGACACTTTCATATAATAAAAGGTACTGGTTCTCCAGGCCGGTATCACTGGTCTGATTAACCGCTCTTCTGGCAAGTTCATTTAGTACCAAAAGGTCTGCCCTGTATTCAGAGGGTTCTTTAGAAACATAATCAGGAATGTATCCTAAAACCTTCCTTACCTTCACTGGGAACAAACCAAGGCGGTCTACTTCCAGAAGAAACCAGAGCAGGGAATTGATCGAGGCAACGCTTAGCTGAAGTATATTGAATTCAAGGTATCTCTTATGAACGAGCAGTCTCTCACATTCGTCGATGAGATATATAAGGTGTTCCTTTTTAATAAGGGTAGTAAGATTATCATCATCATTCTCATGGCCTCGTAGCCGCGAAAGACAATAGTGGCCGTAACCGAACAGGTCGTTCTCACTTTCAAGTAACAGAGGATTATTCAGTATACCACGATAAACGGCATTGTCAATATCTGCAAGGGCTTCATCGGTATCGGCATCCACAAACTTATTCTTTACCAGGTATTCTATACCCCAGCCAATACCTGTCAGTCCGCCTGAAAAACTCAAAGGAGTGTTTTGGGCTATCTCTTCATAGATCTCATCGATAAGTTCTCCGGCGTAATCCGTATATATTTTATTGTTCAGGTAGCGGCCATATTCATAAAAGAAGATAGAGATCCCTGTCTTCCCGTTAAGTAATCCGGGATTATCAATAAAACTGGCATTAATAAGCAATACATTTGCTATACGTTTTAACCTGTCGTCAATCTTCTTCAGATTTATTCTTCCGGTATCCTGATTCATTAGAATATGAATTTACTGCACTTCAACATCATCACAAATTTCCACAATCATAAGGACATAGAGGCAAGAAAAAACCGGAAAAAAACGGAAGAAAACGGAAATTATCGGAAGAAATCGGAAATTGAAATTAGGGAAAGTAGTTATTCATAGAAAACCCGCTGTTTTTTAAGAAAAATAATTTCATTCCGGTTTGATGAAAAACAGTCTAACGGAAGGTCAGAAAAATACAACTATTGGTAAATTGACATACAGAACTTATTATAAGATTATTTTGAGTAAATTTGTTATTATGAATAATCGAGATAAGATATTAAATCGGATAATTGGAATTGTAGATAAAACAGCCCCCGGAGCCGAGATATATTTATATGGTTCCCGGGCCAGAGGTGATGCGAAAAGACTTTCGGATTGGGATATACTGATTTTACTTGATTCAAAGAACATTTCATTTGACCTCGAGACAAAATTCATGAATGAGTTATATGAAGTTGAACTTGAGACAGGCGAGATAATATCTCCATTAATTTACACAATAAGCGACTGGAATAAAAGACGTTCGATTACTCCTTTATATGAAAACATAAAAAAAGAGGGAGTAAAACTAAGATGACTGGCACTAGAAAAGATCTTATTGAATATAGGTTAAACAGAGCGAAAGATACATTTGATGATGCTTGTATTCTGGCTGAGAAAAATAAGTGGAATTCCTCAATGAACAGGCTTTATTATGCTGCCTATTATGATGTTACAGCTTTATTGTTAAAAGCAGACCTGAGAACTACCACTCATAATGGAGTAAAGTCAAATTTCTCTGAACACTTTATAAAACCAAACCTTATCTCCAAAGAGTTGGGCAAGATCTATTCACAACTCTCTACATGGCGTCAAAAGGGTGATTACGATGATTTATTCGACTTCGAGAGGAATAAGGTTATGCCTTATTTTGAGCCGGTAAAAGAATTGATCAATACGATTGAAAAAATAATCAAAGATTAATATCACAATAGTTCTAATACAATGTTCCATACTCACAGGACTTACTTGTAAATCAAAATCTTAGAGACTTTCCCAGAATATATATGCTTCTTAAATGGAGTAAATCTTCAGATTATTTCAAATAAAGCTTAATGATAACCGGATTGTCAAATTCATCAATTTCATTAAGAGATGGATTTATTTTTTTATTATGCCCTTCAGTAATGCCTCTCCTCAAATTTTTTATCTTATATACCTTTGCAAATTCTCCTGCATCTATAACACTATAAAGACAGTTATTTTTGTATGTCATGTAGCCGTTTTTGTTCATGGGAGAAAATGGAAGGAGGTCATCAAGATCATTTTTTAGAGATATCTGGTCATTTGGTAATTCAATATTTTTATGTGTAATGATCCTGAGTTTATCAGATTTCTTGTTATAAATAGCAAATAACGAAGGTTCAATAAAGGAGCTCAAAACGAAAAATAAAAAATTATCAGCTTCAATGAAAGACTGTACCTTGTAACCTTTGGGAGGTCCAACCGGATTATATGCTACAAACATCCCATTATCCCGCCAATGTTCCCATTCCAGCTTATTGTCACCAAGATTAACAATGTAATATGGTTCCTTTTTCAGATCTTCTGTCATCTTGTAGATAGTATCTGAATAACTCTCCTTAAAGAGTAACAGATTATGAGTTAACTGATAGTGGTAATCATAGGGCGATAAAGGCATTTTTTCTTGTTGTGATTTAAGATATTCCCTGTAATTAGTGCATAGTATACAAATAGAATCAGTTTCCGGATAATAAAGTGAATAAAGATATTCCGTTCCAGGGCGTTGCGAAGTTTGAACAAAGATAGCCTCGTCGAAAATTCCGATCGAAAATGTATTGTATCCTTCTGGTAAGAAATTTCTGATTTTACTTATATAAGAACCATCGTAATCATATATTTTAACGGCATTTTCATTGCTGTCATAGACATATACCAACTTATTATCCTCATCTATGGCAAAACATCTCAATTCCGATTCTTCAGGACCACGGCCCCGTGTAAAGAGGTTATTAATGTAATTGCCTTCAGAATCAAAAACACGTATGAGCCCTTTATTCTCGATGAAAATGCGATCATCTGTAATTACATAATTATCAAAATATTCCAATAAAATAGTATCATTGGTCTGTAGTGGAATATACTCGATCTTCTCTGCAATAAAGGATAAATCAAGGCTGTCATTTATTACAGTTCTAAGATCAAACTGTAATATTTTTGGGAATGAAGTCCTTATTGCTTTCCCTTCCTGTTGATTAAAGCATGAAACCTGGCTTAGCAATAGCCCAAACAGAATAAAAGAATAATTATGTTTTTTCATTTTCATTACATTTATGCCATTTCAAAGAAATGATGATTTCAATATACATTTAAACGATCCTTAACAAATCTTAATTTCCAATAAATCAGTGAGGTTACATATATTATCGATTTGTGGCCGGTAAGGGAAGCAAAAACAATATAAATGGCATCACGGATCTGCCTTAACCTTTTCATCAGAATTTAATTTATATTTTAATGGTCTGATGGAACCCACATTTCTGATAATGTTATCCATACGTATTCGTATTCGTTATAAATGTGGGTTTCATCATGTTAAAAGCTGTTGCGACCATAATCGTATTAATCATGTCACCTTCAACGCCTTTGAGGTAATTTCTGAGCATTCGGTGATCACTCTTGAGATGCCCAATAACTGGTTCAATCGATGCCCTTCGTCTAAAGCGGAGTCTGTTCTTGTGCTTCTCATACGCAGTTTTGCCTTTGCCAGTGC
>JAAYDB010000149.1 GCA_012729475.1 Bacteroidota bacterium | reverse complement strand
CCTTATGCAATATCTGTTTTTATAAAATAATGGTCAGCCATGAACTTACATCTTTTTAACATAGCAAATTTCAGGGTCGATGGAGGGGCAATGTTCGGAGTGGTCCCAAAAGCCTTGTGGTCAAGGGTTTATCCTTCAGATGAAAATAATATGATCGTGCTGACCCTGAGATCGTTGATCATTGAAACGGAGGGTCATATAATTCTTATCGACACCGGATGGGGAGACAAGCAGGATGAGAAATTTTTTCGTCATGTTTATCTGCATAACGGAGAAGGTTTGCTGGAAGGGCTTGCCTCAAGGGGCTACAGCAGGGAGAGTGTGACAGATGTTATCCTTACTCACCTGCACGCTGATCACAGTGGGGGGTGTATCAGAAGAAAAGAAAGAGGAGAAGGATATGAAACAGTATTCCCAAATGCCATTTATCATGTGAGCAGAACACAATGGGAATGGGCTGTAAAAAATAATCCGAGAGAGGAAGATGCGTTTCTTGAAGAAAATATTCTGCCTGTTGCAGAAAGTGGAAGACTTAATCTGGTTGATGAGGAAGGAGAACTGTTTGAGAATTTATTTATCAGAATTTGTTACGGACATACACCCGGACTTATGATACTACTTATAAAATATAATAACCGCACTTTTGTATATGCCGGTGATCTGATACCGACAATAGCCCATATACCACTTATATGGAATATGAGCTATGATATAGAGTCTTTGAAAACAATAGAAGAAAAAAGACAAATCCTCAACGAAGCTCTGGAGAATAACTGGATACTGATATTTCAGCATGACGCAAATGTCGAGTGTTGTACTCTGGGGATGACTGCAAAAGGGATACGGGCGGCGAAGACATTTACTTTTAAAGAGATAACGGATCAATAGAATACAGGATTGCTAATCATCTCAGGACACCTGAAAAAAGGTTTTCCGCTGAACCTGAAAGAAGTTATATCTTTGTGTGATACATCTTATTTACATGATTTTTAAGTGTTTTTAGTGTAAGTTTTTTTTATATTTGGTATAACCTGATCTGTCAGGCAATTTCCGGAAACAATATTTAATTTATTAATTAACAGGGCAGACCAATGGCAGAATTCATTTATGAAAAACCTTTTCCTGTTGAAAAGGATAATACTTGCTACCGGCTTTTAACAAAAAATTTTGTTAAGCTTATTGAAGCCGGAGGGGAGAAGATACTGAAAGTGGATCCATTAGGACTTGAGTTACTTGCAAAGACTGCTGTGTCGGATCTGTCTTTTTTTCTCAGGACATCACATCTTGAAAAACTTGCAGCCATTCTGGATGATCCGGAGGCCAGTGACAATGATCGTTTTGTAGCTTATACTATGTTGCGTAATACGGTAGTGTCATCCATGGGAGAGCTTCCATGGTGTCAGGATACAGGTACAGCTATTGTAATGGGCTGGAAAGGAGAAAAAGTCTGGACGGGAGTTGATGATGCACTTTGGTTATCAAAAGGGATCTATGAGACCTTTCAGGAAAAAAATTTACGATACTCACAGGTAGTGCCTTTTTCAATGTTTGAAGAAGAGAACAGTGGAACTAACCTCCCGGCTCAGATAGATATTTATGCCGCAGAAGGCAATAGTTATGATTTTCTTTTTATAACAAAGGGAGGAGGATCAGCTAATAAAACTTTTCTTTACCAGCAATCGAAATCTCTTCTGAATGAAGAATCTCTGACTCTTTTTGTAAAGGAAAAAATTAAAGAGCTTGGGACTTCCGCTTGTCCGCCTTATCATCTGGCATTAGTAATAGGCGGAAGTTCTGCTGAAACAACTTTAAGAACTGTTAAAGAAGCCTCCTCAGGTTATCTTGATAATCTTCCGGTGACCGGTAGCGAAAGTGGCCGGGCTTTCAGAGATATTGAATGGGAGAAAAAGATCAGTAAAATATGTCATGAATATGGAGTAGGAGCCCAGTTCGGCGGCAAATATTTTATTCATGATGTACGCGTCATACGTCTTCCGCGTCATGCAGCTTCCTGTCCTGTGGGAATAGGTGTGAGTTGCAGTGCTCACAGGAATATAAAGGCTAGAATAAATTCTGAAGGTATATTCCTCGAAGCACTCGAAAGAAATCCCGAAGGCTTTTTGCCTGTTATTGCTCCGGATATGGAAGAGCCGGTTGATATTGATCTTGACAGACCAATGAAGGAAATATTGAAACAACTTGGCAGGTATCCTGTCAGAACAAGACTTAATCTGAGCGGGACTCTTATTGTTGCCAGAGATATTGCACATGCCAGAATAAAAAAGATGATTGACCAGGGGAAACCAATGCCAGCATATTTAAAGGACCATCCTGTTTATTATGCCGGTCCGGCAAAGACTCCGGAAGGTATGCCTTCCGGAAGTTTCGGCCCAACGACAGCAGGCAGAATGGATTCTTATGTTGATCTCTTCCAGAGCATGGGAGGATCACTCGTTATGGTTGCTAAGGGGAACAGAAGCCGGGAGGTTATTAATGCATGCAAAAAACACGGAGGTTTTTACCTCGGATCAATAGGAGGACCTGCAGCCGTTCTTGCTGCCGAAAACATTAAATCAGTGGAATTAATAGATTTTGAAGATCTTGGAATGGAAGCAGTCAGAAAAATAAAAGTTAAAAATATGCCGGCCTTTATTCTGACAGACGATAAGGGAAATGACTTTTTTGATGAGTATAACAAGTAATTAATGAGATAGAATAAATACTTTTTTTATTCAGTTAATACTTCAATATCAAATATGTCATGTCTGTCAAGGGTCTTCCAGTACCTGATAGTTTTTTCTCTGACGAGCTCCCAGTAAATATCACTGTCAAGACCATAAATAAAATCTATTTCCTCCAGTTCGGAACTTATCTTATCAGCTAATTCCGGCTTCAGTGTCAGACGTATTTCCCGGTCCATATAGCGAAAATCTGCTGATGCCCTTTTGTGAGTGTCGTCGCTGATTTTTATAAGCCCATGGCCGGGAGTGGCTCCGGTACTTACTATCAGTCCGTCATTCATGCAACTCAGCGGAGGAACCGATCCTGCATAGGAAACAACACTAAACTCATCAACACCGGTTCGGAAATATTCTCTTGCACGGATACCCATCTTGACACCTATGATTTCAAAAATACCCAGATGTCTGTGCATCTCACTTGCAAAAACTCCGGATAACCATTCATCTTTTCCATAATTGTCAACAATCTCTTTTACTGAGGGACCTATGTCATCAAAATAAAAATCCCCGGTCAGGGGAATGTCTTTTATGACCTGGTTCAAGTCAACAGTTTCACCTTTGAGAATTTTTATTGCACCTTCCCTTATTTTATCCATGTTGTCCGGAGTAAAACGGGAAATATTCTCCTGGGTTTTATTGATGGTAAAAAGTTCAGGATAGTGAAGAAATATTGCAACCAGTTCATCAGTGGCAGAGAAAGCATAAGATGATTCCTTTGTTTCATCTGATGTCATGAAACGCTTAATCATTTTCGCATAGGGAGTCTCTATCTGACTGAGAGCTGCCAGAAACCCGGGACTATAAAAAGGGGAAGCGTTTGTATCAAATGGTTTGATTATTTTAAGCGGGATATCCTTTTTAAGCATACTGACAGATGAGTGTTTGTCAACATTGTAGTTAAAACCGTTAGTGTCATTTGCACCGTCAGCACTCCAAACTATGTCATTCAGACGTTCTTTCAGCAAAGGCAGTTCGTCCAGTGCCATTTTGAGAGTTGACATGCTGCCGAGAGCAACAAAACGGATTTTACTGTCTTCAGCTGTCAGTATGGTGTTTAACAGGGGAATAATGTCAGGGGCTTCATGTGAAGCAATATCTTTTTCATCTCCCCATATACTGTTCTGAGCAAGATCAAATTTTTCATCTCTGTATACAGCTTTACGGTTTATTCCTACCGGGACACCTTCGTGAAAATATGCATTTAAAAGGCTTTTTACCTTGATATATGCATTTTCTGCAGAAAGAACTCCCGGTGATACAGAGATTGCCAGGACTCTTACATCGGGTGATGAAAGGAGCATGGATATTGTTCTTATATCATCAATACCTCCGTCAGTGTCAATAATAATATAGTTTGATGGCTTCCAGGGATGGGCAGAGAGGTTGATAACCATCATTAAAAAAACAGTTATCAACACATATTTTTTCATTCTGTAATATTTTTTCATAAAAGTACCGGTTTTTTATAATGAGTATCCGGAATGACACACAATATTTCATTGATTTTCTTCGTCTGCCCCGACCACAAGGGAAGCGAAGAACCGATCCCGACTTGTCGGGAGAGCTCGACGAAGTCAAAATCAATTTACTCCCATTGGGGTCAGGGTATATGTACTCATTTTTTTATTATTGCTTTCTTTCTGAAATTCGGGCCAGAGGAGTTAATTTTTCATTATGTTCATAATATAATTAAAACTATTAAGTGTACAAGTTATTTTATATCTTCACAAGAATATCAGGATAAAATGAGAAAATATATTCTGGCTTTTGATCAGGGTACAACAAGTTCAAGGGCCATTGTTTTTGACAGACAGGGCAGGCCTGTTGCTTCTGCCCGGAAAGAGTTTACGCAGTTATTTCCACGGCCCGGGTGGGTTGAGCACCGACCTGAAGAGATATGGTCGACACAGGCAGGAGTAGCACTGGAAGCTCTTACTTCTGCGGCTATTGACAGTTCCGAAATAGAAGCCATAGGGATAACAAATCAGCGTGAAACAGTGGTTGTATGGAACAGGCTTACGGGTAAACCTGTTTACAGGGCTATTGTATGGCAGGACAGGCGCACATCTGATTACTGTGATCAGTTGAAAAAAGATGCTTATAGCCAGACTATCTGTGAGAAGACAGGCCTTATTATTGATGCCTATTTCTCCGCTTCGAAGATTAAATGGATACTTGATAATGTCTCCGGTGCCCGTAAATTGGCAGATAAAGGGCAACTTGCTTTTGGGACGGTCGATTCGTGGCTGATATGGAACCTTACAAAGGGGAAATTGCATATCACTGATGTAACGAATGCCTGCCGGACAATGCTTTTCAATATTCACACCATGAAATGGGATGAAGACTTACTACGGATCTTTAATATTCCGGAAGGGATACTTCCCGAAGTATGCTCATCTAGTGAAGTGTACGCTCATACTGCCGGCAATTTTTCTTCTCCTGTAGCAATAGGAGGTATTGCAGGAGATCAGCAGGCGGCTCTTTTCGGGCAGATGTGCACCGAAGAGGGTATGGTCAAGAATACTTACGGTACCGGATGTTTCCTGATGATGAATACCGGCACAAAACCCGTCAGGTCGGCAAACAGGTTACTTACTACTGTAGCCTGGCAAATTGGGACCGAGGTAGTTTATGCGCTGGAAGGCAGTATTTTTATTGCAGGAGCTGTTGTACAATGGTTACGCGACGGTCTGGGTATAATCAAAAAATCAGCAGACATAGAAAAACTGGCTGCCAGGGTAAAAAGCAGTGAGGGAGTACATTTTGTCCCGGCATTTGCCGGCCTGGGTGCTCCTTACTGGAACCAGCATGCAAGAGGAATCATCACAGGGCTCACACGTGGATCAACAGCTGCACATATAGCCAGAGCAGCACTTGAAAGCATAGCTTTTCAAAGCCTTGAAGTAATCAGAGCAATGGAAAAAGATTCTGGATTACATATATCAGAACTCAGAGTCGATGGTGGCGCATCTGTTAACAATAAACTCATGCAGTTTCAGGCTGACCTGCTACAGGCCAGAGTGGTCAGACAACTTATAACAGAGACAACTGCACTGGGCGCAGCCTGTCTTGCAGGGCTGGCTACAGGATTCTGGTCCGGCCCCGAAGAAATAAGAAAACAATGGAGGGCAGATAATACCTTCTCTCCACAAACAGGAGAGAAAGAAAGAGATATTCTTATACGAGGATGGGAAAGAGCAGTTCATACCGCTCAGGCCTACACAGAAAAAGAAAATAAATATGAATAATAATCACTGTATGCCGTCATAGCGGATTTCTTATACACTTAATGACGGAGGAACAGAAAGATAAGTTATATTGGAAGAATTATTGTGACCTGGGCTTTGAACATAAATGCATCTAATTTGGTTATATGAAAGATTAAGAAATATTAAAATGAAGAAAAAAATATTATTAGGGTATGGGTTAATAGTGTTTCTTGCAGCACTTCCTTTTCAGATGAATCACGGACAGGTCACTGTTGACCTGGAATCAGGTTATGTTACCACGGGTTATAATGACATACGCAGTCCGGGAGATCTGGGTACTATGTTTTCACTGAATGAGGAACTTGAAGCGAAAGGGAAAGTGTATTACCGTTTGCGACTGAATTATAATTTCAATGACCGTAATACTGTTTCAGTATTATATGCTCCTTTGACAGTAAGCTCACATGGAAGTATTCCGCGGGATGTATTATTTGAGGATGCATTATTTACTTCAGGAAGTCCGATAGATGCAAGCTATAAATTCAATTCATACCGTATAACCTACAGGTATAAGCTGGTGCAGAAGGAAAAATTTGAATTTGGACTTGGGTTTACTGCCAAAATAAGAGATGCTAAAGTGGCACTTGAATCGGGTAATATTTATGCCGAAAAAGTAAATGTGGGTTTTGTTCCGATAATTAATTTCCGGCTTGCATGGTATCCGGAAGAAAAAATAGGACTATTGCTGGAAGGCGATGCTCTGGCTGCACCACAGGGCAGAGCAGAAGATATTCTGGCAGCTGTTACCTACAAGGTGTCTGATAAAATGGGAATTAAAGCAGGATATCGTATTCTCGAAGGAGGAGCTGATAATGATGAGGTATATACTTTCTCATTATTTCATTATGCAGCTGCAGGATTATTCCTTACTTTCTGATTAATTCCAAACTTTAATACAAGTTACAAAGTCATATATGAATTCATTAAAAGAGGGAGATATTATTCCCGAATTTTCCCTGAGAGATCAGAACGGCAATATTTTCGATATCAAAAGTGTTCTCGGCAGGAAAAATATAGTCATTTATTTTTATCCAAAAGACAGTTCTCCGGGCTGTACCAGACAGGCATGCAATTTTCGTGACCATTCCGATGCATTTGATGAGGCTGGCGCCGTAGTTATAGGAATAAGCGGGCAGTCAGTTGAGAGCCATAAGGTTTTTGCTGACAAATACAACCTTGTGTATCCTCTGTTGAGTGATACGGGGAACAAAGTGAGAAAAATGTTTGGTGTCCCTTCATCATTTTTTGGCCTTATTCCCGGTAGGGTAACCTATGTGGCTAATAAACAGGGTAAAATAATTAGTGTATATAATTCGCAGACAAAGATTGACAATCATATTGATGAAGCCTTTAAAGTAGCTCTTATGCTTAAGAAAGACGGAACTGGTCAGAAGCCTCCCTTGTGATATTATAATATGTATTATCCGGATTGAGAGAATAGGTAAAACCTTTCTCAGATGCATTCATCACCAGAACCTGTAATACGATAAGATTTGCAAGGATTGAAATAGCCCTGTAAGATGATATGCCTGTGATTTTTATAAATTTAGATAATGTGACTGATTCGTTTTCTTTAATATAGTTCATCAGGAAGTTCTCAACTTTCCCGAATTTCACCGTTACACCTGTTTTCTTCTGTTTTTTCCTCCACACCTGAAGAAGTACTTTATTGGCTACAAGGTTTTGATCATTGTGCCGGAAATAGACAATCCATTTGTTGTTTACATCTTTAGCCCGGTAAGGTCTTTTCTTTCCCTTTTGTACTTCAATTTCCAGGACTGTTTTAGATACAATGACATGTTGCTTTATTTTATAAGAGATCTCCGGTCTGCAAAACAGTTGTGCTGCAGTATCAACCATATATATCTCTTCATCCGATTTGATCCCTGCAATACTTCCGTTATCCCTTACTCCGATGAGTAATCTGCCTCCATCAGTGTTTGAAAAAGCTACCAGCGTTCTGGCAATCTTCCTGCTGTCAGATACACAGTATTTAAAATCAAGTTGTTGATTTTCTCCTCCTTCAATCAAACTTTTTATATAATCAGACATTTTGATAATATTCCGGGGGTGAAACTATATTCTTACTAAAGAAAGAAACAGGATTTATTTTTCACAAACCTGATCCCACGTTAATTTGAAATTAACACTTACTATTTTAAAAACATAATATTCTATATCGTTATTGTTGGAAAACATTACCTTTATGCCTTTTTTCTGACATGCAGACAGAGATAGTCATAACACAGATCTTCATTCTTGCCGTGGTAGTGGTCATTGGCGCTGTTGCTGCAAAGTTCAGGATTTTTACCAATGACTCCAAGGATGTACTATCAAAGATAATCTTCAATATTTCTCTTCCCCTAATGCTGTTCACTAATTTTTTCAGGCTGGAAGCCAGTCCCCGTCTTATAACGAACAGCATGATCATACTCCTTCTTACAGGTTTTGTCAATCTTTTCCTTTTTCTGGCAGGACTTACGGCTTCAAAAATTATGAAGCTCAGAGGTTCTGAAGCAGCCGTTTTTAAAGCACATTCTATGTTTGGCAATACCATTTTCCTGGGATTTCCACTTATAACAGCTCTTTATGGACAGGAAGGTCTTTTATATGCCAGCATGTATCAACTTGTTTCTTCGTTGATGCTCTGGAGTGCAGGCGTCGTCATAATAAGCCATGGTAACGGTACAACATGGAAAAAAAGCCTCATGAAAGTGTTCAATCCAAACACCATAGCTACTCTGTTGGGCCTGATGTGCTTTGTTTTTTCAGTAAAACTACCGTCAGTGATATTACAGCCTATGACAGAGCTTGGCTCAGCAAACACGTGGCTGTCAATGCTTTACATAGGAGCCATCCTGGCTTTTTCAAATGTGGGAGGCTTATTAAAAAAAGCAAGTATATACCTGTTAAGCTTCAACCGTTTAGTGCTTGTACCTCTAATTCTAATTATATTATTCTATCTGACCGGTGTATTGACAGGACTTGCTCCCGATAAACTTGTTACATCTGTAATTATACTTGAAATTGCCATGCCTTGTATGGCAACAGTGGTAATTATGGCAAAGGAATTCGGATCCGATGACAGACTTGCCGTGGCAAATGTATTTGTATCCACTATTTTAAGTATAATAACACTTCCTTTTATTGTTCTTGTACTTGACAAATTATTTGCTTAGAGAAAAACCATACAGTTTAGTCGTCAAAAGTCATTTTTTCAAAGTCTGTAAGATCCATTGCTTTTTTACGATATAATCTCCTCAGACGGCTGTCGTTGTTTTTATCACTTACACGGCTTAATCCGAAATAACCAAAGGCAGCATAACTGTCACCGTATGGAGAGAATGCAGTAAGAGCCTCTATCCCTATATTAAATAATTCTTCTGCGTGTACCATATCTTTATACTTTTTTTCGCTGATCAGACCATTCAGAATATTTAATATGGCAGAGTAAAAAGGATGTGAGTTATTTTTATAGGAATCGTTTATTATAGATTCCGCTTCATCATATCTTTTCAAAAGAATGAGATTCTTAATGTACATTATTCTGTAATGAACATTGTCGGGATAATATGTGATTAGGTTTTTACAGAGGGGGAAAGATTTTTCATAATCATTCTCAAAATACATCCTGATCCATGTAAGGATATTAAGTGCTTCAGCCCTCATTGCCATAGACTCTTTTGAGCATTTTTCCAGCTCCTTAAGGCCCAGTTCCATATCTCCGGAAGGGAAAAGAAAGGCTACTGCCTTATAAACAGGGTGTATCTTCGGATAAGCTTCGCGGTAATAGTTATACAGACCTGTAAAATACAGCAGGTCAGTAGATGAATCGGTATAGTCGAAAGAACGCATCAGAGGTCTGTATACTTTTCTCACAACCGGAATAGCCTGCCAGCTAAGATTATTGTCGGCGTAAAATAACAAAAGAAGCCCTTTTGCACATAAGCTTGCAAGCAGATATTCTGCTTCATAAGCTGTATAAGGTACTTTATTGCTGTCAGATAGTTCGATACATTTATTCATTTCTTCTTCAAATTCCTCTCTTGCCGGAGAAGAAGGAAGCATAGGAAAATTCATCCAATAGATCATCATACCATTATAAAGATGATTGACAGGATGACCAGGGAATAAATAAGCTATTGTATCCGACACTTTTTCTGCTTCTTCGAACTGCCAGTTATAGATCTTTTTAATGCCTCTTGTAATAGTGTTAATAGCAGACTGATCGTCGAGTATCTGCGCTCCTGCGAAAGGGGTGTTGATAAAAAACAGTACAAGTGCGAATCTTTTCAGATAATGATAAGGGATTGATGAATATACAATGTTTTTCATGACCTGCTCTTTGATGATTATCCGGTGAAACAATATCAGATTTGTTATAAGTACTGTGCCATTAATGTAATCATTTTTTATTAATATCTTTTAATTTATCTGATGAGATTCTCCTCTGACTGCTTAATACATGTATGTATTCGTTAGTGTTTTATACATCCGGAATGGTCAGATCAATACAAAACAGTCTGAAAAAAAATTTATCTGGCGGAATCATTTACAAGAGTGCTATAATTTTGAATGTTTTACTATAAATATTTATAGCTGTATTTTATTATCTTTATCAGGACAGGGAAACTAATGGATTGTTGTAATATTATGTTTTGAGTACTGCAAGAGAATTGTTTTCCTGGAAGGAGAGAGAACGGTTATATGAATTAAGTTTTAGCGAACAGGTGTTTTAATCACTAATTTTCAAACATATGAAAAGGATTATATTTATTTTTTTGTTGTTTCCTTTTGCTCTGAATCTTACAGGTCAGAATAAAGACAAAGCTATTTTCAGGGAACAAAAACCCGGTTTTTATCAGAAATATATTTTGCCTGATGACCGGATTGTAAAAGAAAGTAAAGATCTGTCAATACCGGGAAAGAGTTTTGCAGTCGATCTGTCTTCTGTGTCGCTACCCAACAGGATTGAACTGTACAGGGAGAAGCAATGGCACAATTCACCGGTCTCACAGGGGGCAACAGGTACTTGCTGGAGTTTTTCAACAACATCAATGCTTGAATCAGAAGTATACCGTTTGAGTAAAATGAAAGTTAAATTATCAGAGATACATACTGTGTACTGGGAATATGTGGAGAAAGCCGGAAGATTTATCAGGGAACGTGGTAATTCAGCATTTGAAGAAGGATCAGAAGCTAATGCCGTTACCCGTATCTGGAAAAAATACGGGATTGTCCCTTATGACAGCTATACCGGATTGAAAGATGGAAGGAAATATCATAACCACCAGGATATGTTTAATGAAATGAACAACTTCCTTCAATCGATGAAAGCAACATCATCGTGGGACGAAGAGGCCGGACTGGCTACTATCAGAGCTATAATGAACCATTTTATAGGAGAACCCCCGTCCCTTGTGACAATAAACGGTAAGAGTTATACTCCTGTTGAATATATGACAGAAATTATAAAGATAAATCCGGATCATTATGTGGATATTCTCTCATATATACAGGAACCGTTTTATGAGAAAGTTGAATATAAGGTAAGGGATAACTGGTGGCATAATGCTGATTATCATAATGTGCCTCTGGATGTATTCATGGCTACACTCAAGGCTGTTGTAAGAAATGGTTTTACAGTTAGTATTGGAGGAGACGTCTCGGAACCCGGGTTTGACCGTGAAACACAATGTGCTGTAGTTCCTGATTTCGACATACCGGCAGAGTATATCAACGATGATGCAAGACAGTTCAGATTTTCCAACAATACCACAACAGATGATCACGGCCTGCATCTTGTAGGTTATCTGGAAAAAGACGGGAAAGACTGGTACATGATAAAAGATAGCGGATCGGGTTCACGTAATAATGATCCGGAAGCAGATGAATTTGGTTATTACTTTTTCAGCGAAGATTATGTTAAACTGAAAATGATGGATTTTATGGTGCATAAAGATGCAGTAAAGGATCTCCTGCAGAAATTCAGGTGATATTGTATCTAACAATATACTTATTATTATTCTTTCACTTCAGGTTTATCAAGTCTGGCACCACATTTTTTACAGTAACGGGCATCATCATCATGCTTGTCCAAAAGGCATTTCTCACATAACTGTGTATTAGTAACCGAAGCCGATCTCATCATTTCAGTTGTTACTATTCCTGTAGGAACAGCAATAATGGCATAGCCCATTATCATTATAATACTTGCAAGGAACTGACCTAATCCTGTGGCCGGAGATATATCCCCGTAACCAACTGTAGTGAGTGTTACTACAGCCCAGTAAATACTTACAGGAATACTTGTAAATCCATGCTCTTCACCTTCAATAAGATACATTATGGTTCCGAAAATTACGATAAGGGTAACTATTACAGAAATGAACATGAAGATTTTTTCCCGGCTGTTGTACAGGGCTTTCATAAGAGAACGGCCGGCAGAGGTGTAGCGACTGAGTTTAAAAATCCGGAAGACTCTTAGTAACCTGATAGCCCTGATAACAATAAGATTTTGCCCTCCGCTTATTATGAAAACTACAATACCCGGGAGAATGGCAATGAGATCTATAATGCCGTAAAAACTGAAAATATAACGGGAAGGTTTGTTAACTACATAAATTCTTGTCATATATTCCAGCGTAAAGAGGATGGTAATGATCCACTCAGATGTCTACAACAGGCGTGAATATTTTTCATGGATAGTGGCTATGCTGTCTAGGGCTACCAGCATAATACTCACCAGAATGAGAAAAATCAGACAGATATCAAAAAGCTTACCTCCCTGTGTGTCAGCTTCGAAAATAATTTCATATAACTTCTTTCTGTTGAACTGCATAGGATTGCTGGTTTTATAAGTTGTTGTTCAGGATCATAAAAAAATAAAAAGAGTCTTCATCCATTTTCTTGCTTGTCCTATATTACTAAAGACAGTATTCTTGAAAAAATAAATGTAATTCTTTTGTTTGTAAAATAAACTGGTGAATACCAAAATATAAAGATCTGTAAAAAATGAAATGATCAAATAATCAGGTGCTGTATATATTTTTTCCTTAAATTTATAAATCATAAATTGACATTTTTTCAGGCTATAAAACTAAGTTCACAACACATGAAAAGACTTACTATAATTATTGGTTTTATTATGTTACCCTTAACCTTTATTAGTGGTCAGGGAAGGCGGCCAATAACTCTTAATACAGGATCGGGATATGTCATGATGAATGAATTTACAGGCGCTTATGGTCTGGCAGGGACAACAGCCCAGTTTGCAGATTATTTTTATGGATTCACTTCCTCTCATGGTTACCAGTGGAATATTCGCGGTCTGGGAGTTAATCAGAGTATGAGCGGAGCTATGGGAGCCGGCATATTTTTTTATGAAAGCGGAAAATTGTTCCCACTTTTTGGAGATATACGTTTCACAATAAACAAACAAAGAGTGTCACCATACTTCATGGCCAGGGGAGGTATTCTTATCAGTGCCGATGATTTTGACAGACTCACTCAGCTTTTTATTAATGCAGGTGGAGGGATTTATTATAAACTATCACGTAGCATGGCCCTCAATATTGGCCCTGGTCTATTCTTACAGGCCGGTGGAGGATCAAGGGAATCTTTCGTAACAATTAATGCGGGTTTATGGTTTAAACCGTGAGAGCTTCAGTCTGCATAGTTAAACTGAAGATATTATATGAATGATAATTTTAGCCAAAGCAGGTTTTTTATCCTTATGCTAATTGTTTGTCAATTACTTACGGTTTGCTGTACCAGGCAGGCTTTTCCCGGACAGTCTTTTCCAAATATTAAAAGTCAGTCTGAAAAAAAAGATCTGAAAATTTTTCTCGATTCAGGTACTGAGAAAAAACTGGAGACAAGAGTTACAAAACCTGAGGAAATTATTTCCACAGCCCGGAAATACCTCGGTGTTCCACATTGTATGGGAGGCACTACGATGAAATGTATGGACTGTTCCGGATTATTGCTTACTGTATTCAGGGAGTATGGAATTGCACTGCCTCATAATTCAGAAGAACAGGCACGATATGGGAAAATAATCCCGGAGATTAATGATCTGAAAAAAGGCGATCTGATCTTTTTCATTAGATCATACAAGACAAATCGTTTTATAACACATTCAGGAATCTTTATCGGTAATAGTAAGTTTATACACACCTCAACCAGTAAGGGAGTTACAATAACTTCACTATATGATCCCTGGTGGAACGAGAAGTTTATTTTTGGAACCAGGGTGTTTGACTGATAATTAATGGTATTCTCTTTTTTCCAGCTCCTGAAATAGAACAAGGTTTATGGGAGGGTTCTGTTCACTCAGGCATATCATTTCAGAAGGTACATTTCTGTTTAAAACTGTTATTTTTTGCCTCCCGTTAAGATTGACTTTCTTTTTTGCAAAGACTTTTTTTATGGTCTCAAGCACTATTTCAGGAGTATTGTTGTTTTTGCTCAAATGAGCAAGGCAGATGTGCGTGAGATTGTCACTAATGATTTCCGCGAGGAATTCAGAAGCCTGATGATTACCCAAATGACCATAATCCGATTTGATCCGTGTTTTAAGGTAATATGGGTATTTCCCATTGATGAGCATTTGTTCATCGTAATTTGATTCAATAACCAGCACATTTGCTTTTTTTATATAGGATGCAGCTGTGTCAGATATGTAACCGAGATCGGTGGCAATAGTTATTTCCCTGCCTGAAGCTGTAATATTGAAACCTATAGTTTCCGGAGCATCGTGAGAGACCGGGAAAGCTTCTATATCAAAATCAGCCAGCCGGAATTTTTCCATCAGGGGTATCTCGCGAATGGCAGCAGAGGATATCTTTTTGTGAGGAAGAAGGATACTGTTACGGATCTTACAGGTAGTGAAAACAGGCAGTGAATATTTCCGTGTCAGTAATTCCAGACCTCTTATATGATCAATATGATTATGTGTGATGAGAATCCCCCTGATGCTATCCAGAGATATATCTCTGTCATAAAGAAATTTACGGATTGAAGTGGCAGAGATCCCAGCATCTATAAGTATCCCCTTTGATTTATTACCCAGATAATAGCAATTACCACTGCTCCCGCTACTTAGACTGCAGAAATTCATGTTCATCATTTAACTTGGCAACGGGTTTAAAGATAAAATAACGATAATGAATTAATGCGGGCAAAATGATATTGTTTTGAACTTATTATTAAGAAAAATAAAAAATGTCTCCTGAAATTCTTATTTTAATGACAGATGACTATATTACGATGATGTTATAAATAATATGAAAATACTAATAATTAAATAGGCGACAGAATAATGACAGAAATGAAAGAATGGCTTATCAATATGGGGATGGCTGAAAGCAATTCAGTTTTGACAGCTTCGATATTAGCTTTTATTGGACTTCTGGTATTTTCCTGGCTTGTTTACCTTGTAGTGGCAAAGGTTATTATCCATTTTCTGAAAAAACTGGCTAACCGGACTAATACAAACTGGGATAATATATTGTTTGATCAGAAAGTATTTAAGAGATTATCACATCTTGTCCCGGCGGTAATAATACACTCTGGTGCTTCTGTTATTCTTGAAGAGTTCCCATCTTGTGTTGAGTTCATTCAGACAGCAACATACCTCTATATGGTTGTTGCCGGGCTTCTTGTTATTATAGCAGTGATAAACGGTTTTCACGAGATATACAATACTCTTCCTGTATCAAAAGACCGGTCTGTTAAAGGAATTGTGCAGGTGGTCAAGATCTTTGTATATATACTTGGTGTGGGGGTGGTTTTATCTATCATTCTTAAAAAGGATCTGACGACCTTCTTTGCCGGTATGGGAGCAATGGCAGCTGTAGTGATGCTGGTGTTTAAAGACTCTATTCTGGGTTTTGTTGCAGGAGTTCAGCTTTCAGCTAACGATATGGTGCGGCTTGGAGACTGGGTTGAAATGCCTGGTCGTAATGCTGACGGAACTGTAATCGATATTTCACTGAATACTGTAAAAGTAAGGAACTGGGATCAGACTATAAGCACTATACCACCTTATGCCCTTATAACAGAGTCTTTTACTAACTGGAGAGGGATGAAGGAGTCAGGAGGAAGAAGAATTAAACGTTCAGTAAGTATCGACATGAAAAGTATTCATTTTCTTGATAAGGAAGAAATTGAAAAATTAAAGAAGATACAGCTGATCAGTGATTATATAAAGACACGAGAACTGGAGATAGAGCAATATAACAAGGATCATGGAATAGATGGATCAATGCCTGTAAATGGCAGACGGTTAACCAATATAGGAACTTTCAGGAAATATCTGGAAGAATATCTCAAAAACCATCAACAGATAATCAATAATATGACTTTCCTGGTGAGACATCTCCAGCCTACAGACAAGGGTTTGCCAGTGGAGATATATGCCTTTTGCAAAGATCAGAGGTGGTCTTTTTATGAATCAATACAGGCTGATATTTTTGATCATATAATGGCTATTATACCACACTTTGGATTGCGTGTTTACCAGAATCCTACAGGTGACGACATATCAGCACTGGCAGAAACTCTTGCTATCAGAGGAAACAAGGGAGATGCCCTGGGAGATAATACGGAATTATAGTAAAAATAGCTGTGTTATAAGAATGTCAGGAGCTTACTATCTGCTCTAATGAAAATTGTTAACTCAGGACTAAACAATATCGACCGCTCAGTTGTTTCATTATCAATTGAACAGATGATTAATTTTTAAATTATATACGATGAATGTAAAGAATAAAACAATTGTTGTTACCGGAGGCGGTAATGGTATTGGAAGAGAGCTGGTCTTAAATCTCCTGGCAAAAGGAGCCAGGGTGGCAGCAGTTGATGTAAATGAGGCTGCCCTGAAAGAAACTACTTCACTTGCCGGTGATAATGTTAATAATCTGTCAACGCATATTCTGAATATTACCGATAATTCTGCTGTCGACAAATTACCACAGGAGGTTATCAATACTCATGGAGAAGTCGACGGAATAATTAACAATGCAGGGATAATACAACCATTTGTAAGGATAAGCGATCTTGATTTTTCTGCTATAGAGAGAGTGATGAATGTGAATTTTTACGGAACTTTGTATATGGTTAAGGCATTTTTGCCTTACCTGAAAAAGCGACCTGAAGCTCACATTGTCAATATTTCAAGTATGGGAGGGTTTGTACCTGTTCCCGGCCAGTGTGTTTATGGTGCTTCTAAAGCAGCTGTTAAAGTATTTACTGAGGGTCTTTATGCTTCATTGATGAATTCTCCCGTTAAAGTAACAATTGTCTTCCCCGGAGCAATAGGGACCAATATAACAGATAATTCCGGAGTAGAAAGACCCGGAGGGTCAGGTAAAGAAACAGAGGAATCCAAAATTAAACCTTTACCTGCAGATGTGGCTGCCGAAAACATTATTGAGGGTATGAAAAAAAATAAGGTCAGGATGTACGTCGGAAAAGATTCAAAGTTGTTGAATATCCTTTACAGAATAAGCCCCGGTTTTGCAACAAAAATGATCAGTAAGCAAATGGAATCTCTTCTTCCTGACTGAACATCATATTGAACAAGATCAGTCAGTTATTAAAACAAAAACAATAGGCTATGGATAATGATACTGTTTTAAATTTCCTGAGAGGGATAGAGCTTTTTACCAGTCTTGATGAAACAGAATTACAGGAACTGACGAAAAGTGTCAGAGAGAAACGCTGTAATACCGGCGATATAATCTTTCGTGAAAACAGTCCAAGGGAAGATATTTTCATAATATATGAAGGAGAGATGGAATTGTTCAAGATAAATTCGTATGGAGCCGAGGTGAGATTAGCTATTTTTGGCAAAGGCGACTTTCTTGGAGAAGGAATATGGGTTCCTGGTTCTCTTCATTCCACATCGGCAAGGGCAATAAGGAAAACAATACTGCTTGATCTGAACAGGAAATTTTTGAATTATAGTGCAGGAACAACACTGAAGATACTATCAAATATCACAGGGATAATTTCAGGGCGGATGCGTAATGTTAATGCCCGGATGCTTAATCCGGCAGCACAGTATGAGTCCGGAAGGACCCGTAGGGAAAAAGATCTTTTAGGATCAAGAGCAGTGCCCTATGAATCATATTACGGAATACAAACTCTAAGGGCTGTAGAGAACTTCAATATTACAGGGATCACTCTTGGCTTTTTCCCTTCAATCATTGAAGCTATGGCAATGGTGAAGGAAGCAGCTGCAAAAGCCAATTTCAGTCTCGGATTGCTTAAAGAAAACGTAAAAGACGCAATTGTTCAGGCATGTAATGAGTTAAGGAATGGAAAATATCATAATCAGTTCGTTGTTGATATGATTCAGGGAGGAGCAGGCACCTCAACAAATATGAATGCCAATGAAGTAATAGCCAATCGCGCCCTTGAGTTACTTGGTCATAACAGGGGCGATTATTCATATTGTCATCCGAATAATCATGTGAATTTGTCACAGTCCACTAACGACGCCTATCCGACAGCTATTAAAATGGCTCTCTTCAACTCAAATAAAAAACTGGTTGATACATTAAATACCCTTGTGGCTTCATTCAGGAAGAAAGGAGAGGAGTTTTCGCATATCATAAAAATGGGAAGGACACAACTGCAGGACGCTGTCCCTATGACTCTTGGCCAGGAGTTTGAAGCCTACGCCGTAACCCTGGAAGAGGAGACAGACAGACTGGATCAGAATGCAAAATTGTTCCTGGAGATCAATATGGGAGCGACAGCAATAGGGACTGGTATCAACTCAGAACCGGGTTATTCAGATGAAGTTGTCAGATATCTGAAAGAAATATCCGGGCTCGATCTTGTTCTCGCATCAAATCTCGTAGAGGAGACCCAGGATACAGGGGCTTTCGTGATGTACTCTTCTGCAGTTAAACGTCTGGCTGTAAAACTGTCGAAAATATGTAACGACCTCAGATTGCTTTCTTCAGGTCCACGGACAGGTATCAATGAGATCAACCTGCCTGCTATGCAGCCAGGATCATCTATAATGCCCGGAAAAGTGAATCCGGTCATCCCGGAGGTTGTAAACCAGATAGCCTTTAAGGTTATTGGTAACGACCTGACAGTGACAATAGCTTCTGAAGGGGGACAACTTGAACTTAATGTCTTTGAACCTGTGATCGTCCATTGCATATTTGAGTCAGTTGAGATACTGGTCAACGGAATGAAGACTTTAAATTACAGGTGTATTGAAGGTATTACGGCAAATGAGGATCGTTGCCGGGAAATGGTGCTGAACAGTATTGGCCTGGTCACAGCTTTAGTCCCATGGATTGGCTATGAAGCCTCAAATGAACTTGCACGGGAAGCTCTTGAAAGCAATAAGAGTGTATATTCTCTTGTCCTTGAAA
This sequence comes from Bacteroidota bacterium, assembly GCA_012729475.1. Taxonomy (GTDB): domain Bacteria; phylum Bacteroidota; class Bacteroidia; order Bacteroidales; family VadinHA17; genus LD21. The sequence goes on along the minus strand of JAAYDB010000149.1, from coordinate 3,497 downwards.
AAGGTCTTTTATCAAAAGAGAAATTGGACCAGGTTCTGGCACCTGAAAATATGATCAGACCAGGAAAGATGAAATAAGTAATTGATTGTCTGGAGGTATTTGGTTTTGTGATATTAATTGATATTTGAACCGGACATATGAGAATATATAAATCACAATAACAGTATATGCAGACTATAAAGTTGATTCTTGCTTCGGCAGGATGTCTTTTGCTTATGTCAGGTACCTCATGTGTAGGACCGATAAGAGAAGAGAACAATAACGCTTCTTTAAGGGAGCGGATATCTGTTAATGACAACTGGAGATTTTTTAAATATGACTCTCTGGCAGATGATCTGATATATGATAACCGTCCTGAAGTATCCAATTATATTGATAACAGGCCTGCTGACAGCAAGCCTGATGAAGCCCTTGCACTGCAGTCTGGCAGTACAGTTCTTAAACCATGGATATTGCCATCAGGTAATGATTTTATCAGTGATCCGGATAACCATTATGAAAGGCCGGAGGGTAATCCCGGTAATGATTTTCCTTTTGTCCTTGACGATTTCGATGATAGTGCGTGGACATTGTTAGACCTGCCTCACGACTGGGCAGTTGAAGGGCCTTTTTATGAGGGGCCAAATCCTGTGGTGGGAGGTGGTATGGGACGCTTACCTAGTCCGGGTGTGGCCTGGTACCGGAAGAAATTGAATATACCTGAATCTGATAGTGCTAAATCCATTTTCCTTGAGGTAGACGGAGCAATGTCGTATGCTATGGTTTGGCTTAATGGTAATCTTGCAGGAGGATGGCCCTTTGGTTATGCCTCATGGCAACTCGATCTGACACCCTGGATTAAACCCGGAGGAATTAACCAGCTGGCTATTCGCCTGGATAACCCGCCCAACTCATCAAGATGGTATCCCGGTGGAGGTATTTACCGTGATGTGTGGATAACAAAAACAAACCCTGTCCATACTGACCAATGGGGGACATTCATTACTTCAGAAGATATATCTTCTGAATCGGCAAAGGTGAATCTGTCTCTGATAATAGAAAATGATACGGAAGAGGATGTTGTGATTAATGCCATAACAGAGATATATAACCTCGATAAGGAAAATAACATGACCGGCAAAGCAGTGCTTAGCATCAAAAATCCTAATGTGCCGGTAAAAGCCAGGGGTAAAGCAAAAACAAAATCTTCTGGTGTAATAAAAAATCCAAAACTATGGGGGCCTCCTCCCACTCAGAAACCAAACCTGTATCTTGCTGTAACTACTTTATTCCGGGATGAAAAACCTGTCGATTGTTATGAGACGAGGTTTGGTATCCGTTCTCTTCGTTTTGATCCGGATAATGGCATCTTTGTTAATGGTGAGCTGATAAAGATAAAAGGTGTCAACCAGCATCATGATCTGGGAGCACTGGGGGCTGCTTTTAATAAAAGAGCAGCAGAGAGACAGCTGGAGATGCTGCGCGAAATGGGTTGTAACGCAATACGTATGTCTCATAATCCTCCGGCTCCCGGCTTACTGGAGCTGACCGACCGCATGGGTTTCCTTGTTATGGATGAGGCTTTTGATGTATGGGAAAGAAGAAAAACACCACTCGATTTCCACCTTATATTTCCCGACTGGCATGAACAGGATTTGAGAGCTATGATCCGGCGTGACAGAAATTGCCCTTCAGTTGTTCTGTGGAGCTATGGTAATGAAGTTGGGGAACAATATACAGGAGAAGAAGGAGCAGCCCTGGCAGCACGTCTTTCAAACATTATCAAAGAAGAAGATCCAACCCGGCCCACAACAAGTTCTATGAACTGGGCAAAACCCGATATGCCCTTCGCCGCCGTAATGGATGTGATCAGTCTTAATTATCAGGGAGAGGGAATAAGAGATACTCCTGAATTTGAAGGGACTGACCGTATACGTACCTCACCACAATATTCTGCTTTTCACAGCAGCTTTCCTGATAATGTGATAATAAGCAGTGAAACAGCTTCGGCATTCAGCAGCCGGGGTGTTTATCTTTTCCCTGTTTCGAAAGAACTAAGCTCTCCTGTCAGAGATGGAAGGGGAGGAGATTCCAGGATACATCATGTGAGCTCTTATGAGCTTCATACTGTGGATTTTGGAGCAACAGCAGATAAAGTGTTCCGGTCTGTTGAAAAACATCCTTTCGTAGCCGGTGAATTTGTATGGACAGGCTGGGATCATCTGGGAGAACCAACACCATATTACGATTCAAGAAGTTCCTATTGCGGTATTATCGATCTGGCAGGCTTCAAAAAAGATCGTTTTTATCTCTATCAGTCGCATTGGCGACCGGATTATCCCATGGCTCATATCCTGCCTCACTGGAACTGGCCTGATAGAACAGGGGAGATAACACCGGTCCACGTGTTTACTTCGGGTGATGAAGCGGAACTTTTTCTTAACGGCATATCTATGGGAAGGAAGAAGAAAGGGGCTTATGAGTACCGTTTACGATGGGATGATGTGATTTATTCGCCTGGAGAACTAATGGTAATAGCTTATAAGAATGGGAGTAAATGGGCTGAAGATGTAGTGAAAACTTCAGGAAAACCTGCTGCTCTGAAAGCAGTGACAGACAGACATAGTATAATGTCTGATGGAAAAGATCTGGCTTTTATAACGGTTAAGGTTATTGATAACCAAAAACGCCTCGTCCCCTTGTCTGATAATCTGATAGAATTTACTATAGAAGGTCCCGGCGATATTTTAGCTACAGATAATGGCGATCCTACCGACATGACTCCATTCCCCTCACACAAACGTAAAGCCTTTAACGGACTGGCACTCGTGATAGTCCGTTCACATAAGGATGATGACGGAAAGATAAAGCTGACAGTAAAATCAGATGGTCTGGAATCTTCTTCAGTTATTATTAACAGCCGGTCTGCTGTTCGCTGATTAAACTACCTGAAAATTCCACAAAACAGGAGAAAGACCTGTATATTAAACATATATTTGTATAACTGATCCGGAACAAATGGTTTATTCATGGAAAACATTTTTCTACAGGCTGATTATTGACCCATTGGTTAAAAGTATAAGAATCAGTTTGATGTCTTTTGTAAAGCCCGGTGACAGAGTGATAGAGATTGCCTGTGGTACCGGAGTTCTGTCTCTGGCCATGGCACACAAAGCAGGACATGTAACAGGTATTGACCTTTCAGAGGAAATGATTGCCACTGCCAGGCGATCAGCTGTCAGCAGAAAAATTGGGAATATAAGGTTTGAACTTCTTGATGCATCAAGACTTTCTGGTATCCCGGATAATAGTTTTGATAAGGCAGTAACCTCATTATCCATGCATCAGTTCGACCGGGATGTTGCCCTGAAGGTTATTTCTGAAATGCGAAGAATAGCACAAAGAATAATTATAGCTGACTACAACAGTCCGATGCATAAGGGTCCGGCAAGATCACTTGCAGAGGCTATTGAGTGGATGGCAGGAGGTGATCATTACCGTAATTTCAGATATTTTAT
>JAAYDB010000006.1 GCA_012729475.1 Bacteroidota bacterium | reverse complement strand
GCACCGGGAGCAGCGGCAGCACCGGGAGCAGCAGCAGGACGAGCACCGGGTGCGCCGGCAGCGGGAGCAGCGGCAGGACGGGCACCAGGTCTGAAACCTTCATTGGTCATTCCGTAAGTCATAACAATGATGAAGGGAGTTATTTTTCCTTCGGCAATCAGGTTGTCCATTATCAGATTGGCATGTCCCTGGGTTGACCATGCTGTTTCATCTTCTCCCCAGCCATGCTGGAGGTAAAGGACAGGATAACGTTTTGACTGGTCTTTGTCGTAGTCCGGAGGTGTGTAAACGAAGGCCCTGCGTGAGGTATTTGTGCTTTCGGAAGGGAAAAGGATTTGCTGTACTCTGCCATGAGGGACGTCCTTAAGGGCGTAAATATCCTGGTCGTGTGCAGGTATTTCAATACCGCTTTCCCATCGTGTGGAGCCATAGTAGTTATTGGTACCCGGGTCGTTGAATACTCCGCCGTCAACTGTCAGATGGTAGTAGTGAAAGCCTTCTTCAAGCGGTCCGGCTGTGGTACCCATCCAGGAACCATCATCAGCTTTACTGAGAGGAGTCCCTCCGCGGGTGCCTCCTAACCCAAGGCTTACAACAACACTTTGAGCTTCAGGAGCAATAATACGGAAGCGGGCATATCCCTGGGAATTGACCATTGGATATTCCTGTCCAGGTTGATTTTTTGTCGATGGTTTAAAATCCTCGATGATAGTTGGCTGGCTGGTTTGTGCCAGACACAGGGGGAATGCTAATGTAATTATTAACACAATAGTTGTTAAATGTTTTTTCATAAACGTATGGTTTAATTGTGGTATGTTATTATTTAAATAAAAGTTGTGCAAATTCATACAGACTTCTTCTCCATGACTGAAATTCATGAGCTGTATTTGGAGAAACATAGGATGCGCTTTTTATACCGGCTTTATTCAGCTCATCGGCAGCGTTTTTTACACTCTCCGATCCGCGTTCACGGCTGCCGTAGCTCATAAAGACCAGTTTGACCTTCGATTTGTCGGCAATTTCATCCGGAGCTATTGTTCCGCCGCTGAAAAGGCCAATATATCCGAATGTATCGAGATGAGCGAGAGTCACAGACTTGGTACACATGGCACCCATTGACAGTCCTGACATGGCACGGTTTTCCTGATCAGCCAGTGTACGAAAGTTTTTGTCGATATATGGGATCATATCTTTTGTCATAAGCTCGGCATAAGTATCAAAAGAGAAGCTAAAGCGTGGTCTTGCAGCTGCTGCTTGTCCGCCCTGTGTCCTTTGACCTGTTGCCGGAGGAGGCGGAGGTGGAGGAGGAGTCTGTGCACCCGGGGCTCTCTGTCCTGCCGGGGGAGCTCCCATTTGACGTGGCTGGGGAGGAGCTTCTCCTGGTCTGTAAGCAGCACTGGTCTCCATAACAACAATGAATGGTTTGGCTTTCCCTTCAGCTATAAGGTTATCAAGAATAAGATTGGTACGTCCCATCTCAATCCATACTCTCTGGTCTTCTCCACCGCCATGCTGGAGATAAAGAACCGGATAACGTGCCGAAGTGTTTGCCTCATAGTCGGGAGGTGTGTAAATAAATATTCTCCGCCATGCACCGGTAACACTTGAAAAATAGTTCTCAATGAGTACGTTACCATGCGGAACGTCTTTAAGATCATAAAAACCACCATTCGGATCAGGTATCTCAAAGGCATTGCACATATGGCTGTAGCCTATGAAACCGTCGGTAGCGGGATCCAATACAACAGCCCCGTCAACGATCATCCAGTAATTATGATATCCCAGATCCTGAGGTTCACTGGTATATGTCCAGAATCCGTCACCTCCTTTAGACATATCGTAAGCAACATTGTTAATTGAAACCTGTACCTTATTGGCATCAGGTGCATGAAAACGGAAGGTAACCCGCGAATCAGCTTCAATACGCGGATACTGAGCACCGTAGAGATTGTACGGTGAAGGATGTGCTGTGCCGGCAGCTTTGGAATTAACCAAAGGCTGGCCACTTTGTGAATAACATATATTACTGAATGCCATAACAGCCAGTAATATAATTGGCAACGTTTTTTTCATTTTAAAAGGTATTAAATAGTAATTAAGATGTAATATACGATTTTAACAGGTAAAACTTTCATTCATTGAAAAGAAGTTGTGCAAACTCATAAAGACTTCTTCTCCAGGATTGCCATTCATGAGCAGTATTAGGGGAAACATAAGATGCGCTTTTGATACCGGCATCATTCAGCACTTCTGCAGCTTCTTTGAGATCATCTGCTCCGTTCTCACGACTACCATAACTCATAAATACCAGTTTGATCTTTGATGGTTCCGGAATATCCGAAGGGGCAATGGTGCCTCCGCTGAAAATGCCCAGATAAGAGAATTTATCCGGATTTGGAAGTGCAACATCCCGTGTTACCCGGCTACCCATAGAAAGTCCTGCCATAGCACGATTCTGCTGATCGGTAAGAGTACGGAAGTTGCTGTCAATCCATGGTATCAGATCGTTGATCATTAACTCTCTGTATGTATCAAATGACATGGGAGAACGTGGTGGTACAGGTACTAATTCTCCTGTTACAGTCCTGTGTCTTGCAACGCCTGGCGCAACCCGGTATGGATCAGGAGGAGTTTCACCTGGTTTATAGGCAGCACTGGTTTCCATAACAACAATAAAAGGTTTACATTTCTCCTCGGCTATAAGGTTGTCAAGTATTAAATTAGTCAGTCCCATCTCAATCCACACTCTCTGATCCTCGCCGCCACCGTGCTGAAGATAGAGTACCGGGTAACGCTCCGGGATGTTTTTCTCATAATCCGGAGGTGTGTAAATGTATACATGACGCCAGTCCTCTGTCACACTGGAAAAATAATTCTTTATCAATACTTTACCATGAGGAACATCTTTTAACTCATAGAAACCACCGTCTTTATCAGGAATTTCAAAACCATTGCACAAATGGCTATATCCGATAAAACCGTCTGTAGCAGGATCCAGCATGATAGCACTGTCCACAATCATCCAGTAGTTATGATAACCCGGATCCTGTGGTTCACTGGTATAAGTCCACATACCGCTGGTGTCCTTGACCATATCGTAAGGTACATTGTAGATAGAAACCTGTACCTTCCTGGCATCGGGTGCATAAAAGCGGAAAGTAACCCGTGAGTCTGATTCAATACGCGGATACTCAGCACCGGATAGATTATAAGGTGAGGGATGTGCTTCAAAAGTAAAGGGAGTAGTACTTTCCTTTGTACCCTTACACCCCTGAAATAAAAAAATCCCACTAACTGATATGGCCGTTAGCAAAACCAATAATAATGTTTTTTTCATGTGTATAAATTTAATGAATATTTAATCAGCCTTCTCAGAATTACTAATAATTCAAATTCTCCAACCATCAAATATGAGTTGGGCAGTGCTTGAATACAAATAAAGTGATCGACGACAAAATTGGGCCCCTTAATATTGGAAAATCTCATGCGAGTCAGTGAAACGAAAAATTGATGATATTAATTCTAATAAAGACAAAGGTCATAATTAAATATTTAAGTATCATTTAAATTTTATGCAAAAGATGATTAAAAAATGAAATAGTAAGGGCAAGATAAATATTTTGCAATGAATAATAATCAAAAAAATTCATAAACAAATCACCATGTGGGGAATAGATAAAGGATTTAAAACAGGGTTGATCATTGATCCCTGTTTTTTTTTCTCCATCACAAATCAGGATACATTATCCATGATGAATTATTTGAATCAATT
>JAAYDB010000026.1 GCA_012729475.1 Bacteroidota bacterium | reverse complement strand
GGGATAATAATATTTTCAAACTGTTGAAAAGGAATCTGCCCGGTCCTTTTACCTTTATCGTAAAAGCCAATAACCAGATCCCAAGGATGTTCAAAAACAAAAAAAAGACAGTGGGTATAAGGATCCCTCACAACAGTATTGTGATGGAGATAGTCAAGGAGTTGGGACGTCCCATTGTTACAACGTCAATACATGATCCCGATGAAATAATTGAATACACCACCGATCCTGAGCTGATACATGAAAAATTCCGTGATATTGCAGATATCGTTATTAATGGTGGCTATGGAATGAATGAAGCATCTACCGTAATCGATTGTACGGGTGACGAGCCAGTTATTGTAAGGCAGGGTCTGGGTATTCCGGAGTGGTAATAACTGTTTCAGCGTCTGTAGAAATTCCTGTTAAGAAGAATCAGAACAGATATCAGTTCCAGGCGTCCGAGAAACATCAGAAAAGAGAAAAACCATTTCCCTCCTGCAGGTACTGAACTATAGGTATTAAAGGGTCCGAATGATCCGAATGAATGACCGATGTTACCCAGCAGGGCAGCAGATGTACTGAAAGAAGTCACGAAATCGTATCCCATAAAAGATATCACCAGTGAGCTGATACAAATAATAATAAAGTATATTAGTATAAAGACCAGGAGATTATATATCAAATGGCCGGGAATTACTTTATGATAAAAATGGACAGGGACAACGGCATTAGGGTGTATTCTCCTTATGAGTTCTTTTCTGGCGTTTCTTGTAGCCAGACATAATCTTGCCATTTTCAGGCTGCCGCTGGCTGAACCTGATGTTCCGCCGGTAAACATGAGGACAAAGATGACTATTGTCATCAGGCTGCTCCATGCACTGTAATCTGTTTTATAGAAGCCTGTTGTGGTTATTATTGATACAATCTGGAAGGCTCCGTTCAGGATAGCCTCGCCGGTCTGGTATATTTTCCCGTGCCATAGGGCAAAAGATCCTAAAATGACAAAAGACAGAACAACAATAACATAGAATTTAAATTCATTGTTCTGTAAAATCTTTTTAAAGTTTCCTTTCAGGGCAAAGTAAATGATCGTCATGTTTGTTCCGGCCAGGAACATAAAGAAGGTTAGTATGACCAATGCAAGCGGATTTCCCAGGTAAGTAAGACTGTAGTCGGTTGGGGAGAAGCCTCCTGTTGACATAGTGCTGAAGGCAATACAAAAAGCATTGAAAAAGCTTATTCCACTAAGCTTTAGTAAAATAACCTCTGCCAGGGTCAGAACAGTATAAATTAATACCAGACGCTTTGTAGCTTCTCTGGTTTTCGGATGGATCTTATCAGTGGCCTGTCCTGTGAATTCAGACAGTGTGAGTTGTATGTTGAGTGTTTTGTCCACCGGTAACAGTGAGAGGGAGATTATTATAAAACCTATTCCGCCTGTCCACTGGGTAAGGCTTCTCCAGAAGAGTATTCCATGAGACTGTGATTCTATGCTTGTCATGATGGTTGCACCGGTAGTGGTAAAACCCGACATGGACTCAAAGAAAGCGTCGGTAAAATTGCTTATGGCTCCTGTCATAAGATAGGGTAGTGTGCCAAAAATAGTTACCAGTAGCCACATGCCTGTGATTATAACATAGCCTTCCTTGTTACCATAAATTTTTTCTTCGTTGCGTAAAGGAGTATAGACAAGGATCCCGATAACGATAGTGAAAATCCCTGAGAAGAGTATTGATGAAGGTTCTTTATAAAGGAAAGCTACAATAGCTGAGAGCAGCATGAACAAACCTTCAAATATAAGTCCGAGGCTGAAGAATCTGGCGATGATCCTGAAATTCAACATTCTCTGTTCAGGTAAAGAATTTTGTCAGGCGGTCGTATGCTGAAGGTAAGGTAAATACCACCACTCTGTCATTTGCCCGTATGATAGTGTTACCTGTAGCTATATATGGAACACCGTCTCTTGTCCCACCTCCAATGATAGCATCTTTGGGAAAATCAAGGCTTCTCAGAGTGCCCTTTGTTATTTTTGCATCAGTAGGTACGATAAATTCAATAACTTCAGCATCTGTTCCTGCCATGAATTTAACCTGGGTCATGTTAAGATTTGTGGTGTGCCGGTATATCCTGCTGGCTGCAGCAATTTTTTTATTGATTATTGTATCTACTCCGGAATTTTTTGCAAGATTGATATATTCTATGTTTTCTACTTCAGCAATAGTTCTTCTGACTCCCAGTTTTTTTGCCAGCAGGCAGGAAAGAATGTTTGTCTCAGAATCACCTGTCACAGCAATGAACACATCAATACCTGAAATACCTTCCTGTTCAAGAAGATCCATATTGCGGCCATCTCCGTTTATAATAAGAGTATTATCCAGTATCTCCGCCAGGTCTTCACAGCGTTCCGGATCGGAATCGATGAGTTTCACTTCACATGTGCGCTGCATATAGAAAGCTATGTGTCTTCCTATTTTGCTTCCTCCAAGGATCATAATACTCTCCGTTTCAAAATTCTTTTTCCCTGAGGTCTTCATCATCTCTTCTATACCTTCATGAAGCGAGATAATATATACCAGATCCCCCAGTTGAAATTCCTCATTACCGCGGGGAATGATCGTCTTGTCGTCTCTCTTGATGGCTACTGCCCTGTATTTATCCGTTTTGTTAATAGTATTTACCTCTTCAAGACTTTTATTAAGGATGGGAGCATTCTTATCGAGCCTGTGAACAAACATTGAAAGTTTGCCTTCAGAAAATTCCATATATTCGGTAGCTCCTGTTTCCTGTAGCATCAGAAGTACTTCGCGTGCAGCAATAAGTTCGGGATAGATAAGTGAATCAATCCCCAGTATCCGGAAAAAATCAAGTAATGAGTGTTCCAGATAATCAAGATTACCTATCCTGGCGACTGTCTTCAGAGCACCAAAACGTTTTGCAAGAATAGATGCAGTTATGTTTGTGTCTTCAGAATTAGTGACAGCGATAAAAAGATCTGTCTTCTTACGCAGAGCATCCTGCAGGATATTCATTGATGTAGCCGAACCATGGTAGGTAAGAACATCCAGAGATGATTCAACAGGTTTTAACCGTTCATTTTCAGGATCAATAAGAATTATTTCATGGTTCTCGTTCGACAGCATCTTGGCCAGATGTGTCCCTACTTCTCCGGCACCGGCAATTATTATTCTCATGAATATGAAATGAAAAAAACAGGGGCAAAATAATAGATAAATATGTTAATACTCAAGTTTTTTGATCAATATTTTACTTCACCTTTCATAATAGGGCATAAAAAGCTCCTGCTTTTTTCACAACATGCAATGAGGGATAGTTGATATTCGTGTAACTGCCTGATACACCTGATCCCAGGATTATATTTTTTACCCCGGGTAAGGATTTTGTCTGTTCTCCGTAAAAATTTACTGCTGCAGTCAGAATAATATAGTTGGGAGTCGTTTCTTTGATCAACTCTTCTGTAAGGAAGGCCGTAATGAGAATATTTTTATTTTCTGTAGTGATAAGAAGAGGTTCTTTTGTCAGTGGTGATATGTTTTTCCTTAGTCTGAGAACAGCACTATGCCGGTTCACTTCCTGAGAAAATAATGAATCGGAATATATCTGAAGGTTTTTTCCGGTTCTTATTCCTATAGTTGTAGAGTTAATAGTATTATATACTATAAGTTCACTGCTCTTCCTTGTCAGGATATCCGTGGCTGTTGATATTATTACCAATCCAAACAGTGCATATACAGGTAACAACACCGATACTTTTTTCCTGTTTAAAACATAACGGGTAGTGAGGTATATTGTTACCATAAGAAATATGCATCCGCCTGTTGTGATTCCTATGTTCTCAATAGTGGAAAAGGGCAGGGATGATGCTTTACCGGTGAGATATTCGGTTAATCCGCTCAGATGACCCAGCAGTCTCATGAGATAAAACGAAAGAAAATAAACAGGATATGTCAGGATGGATAGTACTCCTGTGATTATCAGTATTGTTGCCAGCGGTACTATTACGATATTTGAAAGGATGAACCAGACGGGGAACCTGTTGAAAAACATCACAGTGAGAGGGAGTGTCCCCAGTTGTGCAATTATTGTGACGGCGGCTGACTGCCAGATGAGATCCGGTATGAAATGACGGAATCTCAGTCTGGAATAAAGATCACGGTAAAAGCAGATAATGAATATTACGGCAGAATAGGAGAGAAGGAAGCCGGAATCAAATATTACAGTCGGTCTGATCATTATCAGGATGAAGGCTGATGCCAGCACTGAATTTATATTGTTTACCGGCCTTTTCAGTATTTTGCCTGTCTGGAGGAAAGAATACATCATTGCAGCTCTGAGAACTGACGGTGTCAGTCCTGTGATGAAAGCAAAGAAAAACAGGATGATGACCGTTATGATTACCCTTAGTGTTTCCATCCGGCCTTTAAGGAAGAACAACATTCTGTAAACAAAGAGGCTCAGTATCATGGCATGAAGGCCTGAGACGGCCATGATATGCATTACACCGGCTTTCATGAAAGATTGTTTTTGCTCATTGTCAAGCATGGTTTTCTGACCCAGGAGTATGGCTGATACCAGTGCTACCCTTTCTTCTTCCATGCCCCTGTTTCTGAACATATTTATAATCTTTTCCCTGACAATCAGTGCAAGGTGTTTCAGCTTTCTTTTCTCAGGAAGGATATGCCTGATGACACTGTATTCATCGGTATAGGCGTAATAAGCAATACCATGATTCTCCATGTAGAATTTATAATTAAACTCATAAGGGTTTCCTCTGTTTTGTATTTCTACCGGAGTGCATTGTATGATCAATCTGTCACCGGGCAGATATGGTAGTGCCCCGGCAGTCTTTCTATGATACAATAGTACAGACCCTCTTACCGGGATACATGAGTCACCGTCTATTATATTATCCAGTTTAAGAACTATACTTATACTGTTCTTTTTCTCTTCCGGATAATTATCGAGAATACCGGAAAAAACAGTTTCTTCGGAATGTAGTTTTGACAGGCTCTTTTTTTCTTCAGTATAAAGGAATAGTCCTGTTATATATAATGCAGATGTAAGAGCCAGACCATAGAGACTGTTGGCAAGAGAGGTATTATAATGAAGGCTTGTCAGGAAAAGGAGTATGACAGGTATGGCACTAAGGATAAGGAATCTGTTTTCGGGATGGAAAAAGTATCCTGAAATAATACCGGCACATAGTGGTAATATAATACGCAGGAAAGGTAATTCCCTGTGAAGCACGGTCAGCAGCTTTAAATAAGACAGTATAAATATAGGAAAAAGTCAGATAACTGACTATACTTCTTCTTCATGAAAGGGCTTTCCGTTTTTGCCCCTGTTAACCAACCGGTTAAGCCTTATTCAGGTGTTTTTTATTTTCTTACCTGCAAGTATCGTTTTATAATCGGCATCAAAATGTCCTTTGCTTATGCCTTTCAGTTTACCCTGAAGAAGTTTTTTCCGAAGTGGGCTGACTTTGTCGGTAAACAGTATCCCGTCGAGGTGGTCGTATTCATGCTGAATAATCCTTGCCGTATATCCTTCGAAAACTTCATCATGAAACTGCCAGTTCTCATCATAATATTCAAGACGGATATAGTTTTCACGTTTGACTTCTTCCCTGATATCGGGTATGCTCAGACAGCCTTCTTCCATAGAGATTTTATCTCCTGATTTTTCTGTTATATGGGCGTTGATAAAGATCTTTTTAAAACCGGCAAGGGATGGTTCATCTTCTGCCAGAGGGCTGCCATCGATGACAAAAATCCTTATTGACAGTCCTGCCTGGGGGGCAGCAAGTCCTACTCCATCGGATTTATACATGGTGTCGAAGAGATTTTCGATGATATTAGCGAGATCAGGATAATCTTTGTCAATATCTTCCGAGACCTGTCTGAGTACGGGATGGCCGTATATTACTATTGGATATATCATTTTTTACAGTTTTTATCAAGGAAGGATTGAAGTATTATAGAAGCGCTTATCATATCAATGGTGGCTTTATTTTTTCTTTTTGTTTTTTTAACTCCTCCATCTATCATTGTCCTTAGTGCCATCTGCGATGTGAATCTCTCATCAACAAGATGAACAGGTATATCAGGATATTTTTTCTTCAATTTTCTTATGAAGGGGTTGATATCTTTAACAGCCTCACTTGGTGTATTGTTCATTTTAACAGGGTATCCGACAACAAATGATTCTATTGTTTCAGATTTCATGAGCTTGTCAATATAACTATCGAAGTCATTAGGATTGATGGTAGTAAGAGGTGAGGCGAAGAGGCCCAGGGGGTCTGTTATTGCCAGTCCCATACGTTTTCTCCCATAATCTATGCCAATGATCCTTCCCATGAATATTATGTAATGCAAAAGTAATAATAATTAATAAGTATATGGGAAAAATAATCTGCGTAGCAGAGCTCAGGGCGCAGAGCTCAGGGC
>JAAYDB010000148.1 GCA_012729475.1 Bacteroidota bacterium | reverse complement strand
GCCCTGTGCCCTGTGCTTATATTCCCTGTGTTACTCGTACATCTGTTCTGTCAGAGCTTCAAGTATTTGTTTTTTAAGGTTTGGAGAAACAGGGATTTTTGTTCCGTCTTTAAGTATAAGATAAGCGCCGTCTTTTCTTACATATTTATCAATGAAATTTATATTAACCAGGTGTGACTGATGGACTCTTACCATTCCTGATCCTGAGAGCAGCTTATCAAATTCTTTTATTGTCCGGGATACAAGGATATGTTTTCCGTCAGAAAGAGTGAAGCGTGTATAATTACTGTCGGCTTCGGCTCTTACTATATCAGTGATTGATACCAGTTGGAGGTTATCAGCATTATGGAGAATGATCCTTTTAAGTTTTTTACGGCTTTGCAGGTTTTCGCTGAGAGCCTGAAGTTTTATCTCTTGTTCTTTATGATTGATTACTTCCATAGCTTTTTTTATTGATGTGCAAAATTCTTCACTATCAACAGGCTTGAGAAGGTAATCCAGAGCACTTACTTTTATTGCATCAAGAGCGAATTCCTGATGGCCGGTAACAAAAATCACTTTAAAATCAGGGGGATTAAATTTTCTGATAAGTTCAAAGCCATTTCCATCAGACAGGCCAATATCCAGGAAAACCAGATCGGGTTTGTGATGAACTATTTCTTTATAGGCTTCTTCAATGCTTCCTGCGGCAGCGGATACATTTATTCCGGGGAAATAGGTCTTGAGCATCGAAATGATTGTATTTCTGACCGTTGCTTCATCATCAACAATAATTACATTCATCTCAGGAATAAGTTTTTGTATATATGCTGAAGAAAATAAAGTCTTTAAGGTGAATCATACGTAATTGTCATAATTAACGGCTGTAGGTTTGGGAACAAAAGTTCTGTAGAAGCTTATGTATAATATAATTACAATTGAATAAGGAAAGCGGTGAAAAATGATTACAGAGAATATTACCATACATTATGGAGTGATATAGCTTACAGGGATATGAATTGTGAGGTATTATAATTACCGGGTGGGTACTGTTTTTAAACATTGGAATCAATATTGAGGATTTTATTAAAATTCTGTATTAAAGATACGAAAAAACAATTTGATTTTATGTTTTGAGGGATCAGTTTGATTACCATCAAGTTTCGAAAATAATGAAGTTGTTTTGGGATCTTATATTGAGGGGGCGGTCTTTTATTTTGAATAAAAAAAGCAAAAAAAAATAAAAAAGTATTGTGAAATATAAATCATTATTTATCTTTGCACCCGCTTTGAGGCGAAAAGTTGATTGAAGGGTTAAAGAGATAGTATTCCGGCTAAGAGAAAGAGGGGAAGAAAGAGAGGGGTAGGGCCGGAAAAAATATCTCGATTTTTTTGGTGAAGACAGGAAGAATAGTTAACTTTACAGCCCCAAAAATTTAATAGGGAAAGTTCTTTGAAATTATGAAGTAGCAACCAGGCGAGATAGAGATCTCGTCTAAGATAACTTGTTAGTATTTTTAGAATGAGACCATGGATAATACTTCGTCAAGACATTTAAGAATAATTTATACAACGAAGAGTTTGATCCTGGCTCAGGATGAACGCTAGCGGGAGGCTTAACACATGCAAGTCGAGGGGCAGCACGGTCCAACGCAAGAAGGACTGGTGGCGACCGGCGCACGGGTGAGTAACGCGTATGCAACCTACCCTGTACTGGAGAATAACCCGGAGAAATTCGGACTAATACTCCATAACGATATAGAGAGGCATCTTTTTATATTTAAAGCTCTGGCGGTACGGGCTGGGCATGCGTAACATTAGCTAGTTGGCAGGGTAACGGCCTACCAAGGCAACGATGTTTAGGGGTCCTGAGAGGGTGATCCCCCACACTGGTACTGAGACACGGACCAGACTCCTACGGGAGGCAGCAGTGAGGAATATTGGTCAATGGGCGCAAGCCTGAACCAGCCATCCCGCGTGAAGGAAGACGGCGCTATGCGTTGT
>JAAYDB010000147.1 GCA_012729475.1 Bacteroidota bacterium | reverse complement strand
TTTTTATCATAAAACTTTGATATTAAAATATAATTGTATAAATTTGTTCATAGCTCATGCTATTGGTATAAGAGGAGTTGAGCAAGGGATGGAGGTGAAAATCAACAGGATTGTATTGCAGACATTGACTTTCACATCTGGGACTTAAGGTATAGCGCCAGCATACTATCGTTCCATCCTTTTATCAGACAGTAGACACGGGATTTATCTATTAATAAAACCCGCTCCCTGATTTTCATCCCACCCTTCCTCCTCTTATTTTTATTATACCATATTTATCACCTTTCTTTTCATATTTACTTCTCTTAAGATTTTCAATTATCTTTGGAACCCGGGGAACAGGGTTTGATCCGGTAAAATATCATTTCAGCTATTCATTTCATGAAGACTTACATTCGTAGAAGAGAAAAAAATACTAAGCTCCTTGTACTATTTGCAGGCTGGGCATGTGATGAGAATTTATTTATCCCGCTTTTTACAGATGAATACGATTATATATTGTTTTATCGCTACTCAGCCGATGAAGCTCTCGTACTGCCTGAGATGAAAAAATACAGTGAAATCATTCTTATTGGCTGGTCACTTGGCGTATGGGCTGCTGAATATATGTCACAAAAGACAGGTATCCATCCTGATCTGACAATTGCAGTTAACGGAACTCCTTTCCCTGCTGATGACAAATATGGGATACCATTACATATTTTTGAAGGGACACTCAATAATATTACTGAAGAGAATATGAATAAATTCTATTTCAGAATGTTTGGAGATAAAAAAACTAATGAATTGAACAAGGAGATGATACCAGGTCGGACACTTAAATCCCTTCATGATGAACTGAGATGGCTTTATAACCGAATGATGGAACACAGCAATAAGGGGTTCAGATGGGATTATGCTGTAACAAGTGAGATAGACCGTGTTTTTCCGGCAGAAAATATGAACAATTACTGGGCAAAAGAAAAACAAACCAGACATATAATATTACCTGTGCCCCATTATTTTTTTCATGACTGGAAATCGTTTACGGAATTCGTTGATTTTGTCAGATCATACAGGAAAAAAAAGAGAACAAGATCAGGAGGGGTATAAAGATACCAGGATGGTATTTATAAATCTTTTATAAGGATATTTGAATCAGATTTTTCTGTAAGATCATCATATTTATCCAGGATAGAAATAACCTTATTATAGTTTTTCCCTTCAACCAAAAGATTGTCTTCTATTCCCTTTTTTTCAACCCGTGAAAGGACATAGCTGACAGACAACTTATTTATATCAATGGCAGGTTGATACAGTCTCTGTTTTTTTTCGTTTTCATGAAGAACAGATACCATGGAAGCATTACTGAGATCATCCAGTAAGTCGCGTGCAAGACGGACAGGTATCTGAAGTGTTTTTCCAATCTCTTCATCACTGACAGGTTTTAAGCCTGCTTCAAAATTCTTGACTATCTTATGCAGGATGAGCAACATAAGGGCCCGCTTCTGGAATTGACTTATTTTAAGAGCTCCCGCTTCAAACTCATATTGTGATACATTCTGATTAGCAAAGCTTAGCTCAGCTCCCAGAAGAATGATTATCCAGCTTGACTGAATAAACAGGATAAACAGGGGTATGGCGGCCAATCCACCATATATTGCACTTAATTTGGTAATTCCGAACTGAAGGTCAAGATAAAGCCATTGCAGTAGTTTAAGAAAAGTCCCGGCAATGATTCCGGATAATATTGCAGGACCAATCTTGATTTTTGTATTAGGCATAGCAATAAAAAGAAGAGTAAGGACAAGCCATGTAAGAAAATAAGGGATAAATTTTATTAAAAAACTTACTACTGGTTTGAAAAAAGTCAGTATCGGAGCATTAGTCATAAAATCACTTAATTCTGTACTTACGAAAACTGTTATACTGCTTGAAAGAACAATAAAAACAGGAGCTATCAGCATTATTGTGATATAGTCGGTGAATTTCCTGTACCATGGCCGTGAAGAGGATATTTGCCATATATGATTGAACGAATTCTCTATCTGTCCCAGCAGAGATACAACAGACCAGAACAGAATTATCACCCCCACTCCTGCTATATAACCTCCTCTTGTAGCCTGTATCGTGTCACGTGCCCTGTCTAATAGTGGTGAAAGAAGTTCTCCATACAATTGAAACTCTTTTGTACCTGTAATAATCGAGTCAAGAGTCTGATCAAGACCAAAACCTTTGGCAATGGCAAAAGCAATGGCAACAACAGGAATAATAGAGAGAAGAGTAT
Source organism: Bacteroidota bacterium (assembly GCA_012729475.1). Lineage (GTDB taxonomy): Bacteria > Bacteroidota > Bacteroidia > Bacteroidales > VadinHA17 > LD21. The sequence continues at coordinate 8,782 of JAAYDB010000147.1, read as the reverse complement.
AAAAAGTGAGAGCAGAAGCCCTTAACTGAACATTGTCATCGAGAAACCCCCGGGTAGCCAGAACAATTATTCTGAGCTGTTTTATCAGAAAGGTTCTGTGCTTTGATAATTCGGAGGGAGGTGTATGCCATATCTCATCATTAAGCTTTTTAGCCTGGCTTATTGCCCATGATACAGGATTTGTCATTAAAACAATATTTATATCTTATACATAAATGTCTGCCTGTCAGTCAGAATCATGGTTCTAAATAGATGTCATATTACAGGTAAGATGCTTCTCCTCCTGTGAATTTCACGAAAAGTACAGAACATACAAACTTTGTAAAAACTAAACAACAAAAGAGAAGGATTAGGTGAGTCAAGCCTTATCTCCATCTTATCCTTATAACGGATATAAAATCCGGCAAGCAGCAGTGTTAGACGAAAAAAAGAAAGTCTGTTGTAAAGTCGCAGTATCTTCAAAGTGGAAGAAAATGATTTCTTATCTGTCACACTGTCATAAAGCTTACTGAGATTTTCAAGTCCTAACCTTGTCTTTATAAGGAATTCCCTGTTTGATTCCAGCCCTTCATGCAAAAGACCGTTATCTATATGAAGGATGCCAATACCTGCTTTTTTCAATTGAAAACTCAGAAGCGTATCCTCAAATCCATATTGTTTGAGTTCTTCATTAAACCTTAGTTTTGAAAAAATAGTCCTGTCAATCATGACATTAAAGGTTGAAAACATGGTATATGGATGCTTATTGCGTTCCACAGCTTTCATTTGTTCTCTCTTATAGCCTGTTTTCCATCTTAGTATCTTATCCGGATCGCCGGGAGGAGATTGATGATATAGAATTCCTCCACAAATAACCCTGGCTTTTTCCATATAGGGCAACCAGCCTGAAATGTATGCTTCAGCAGTACCGGGTATCATGGCATCTGCATCAATGAACAAAAGAAAATCACCACTGGCTTCAGACGCAAGCCTGTTGCGTATTGCTGCTCTTCCTATATTCTTTTCCGACACAATAAGCTTTACCCCAGACCCTTCAAGACTTTTATATTTGTCCCTGAATTCTTCCGTTGATCCATCATCACCTATAAGTATCTCGGTAAATTCCGGAATTTTGTCAATACAACTTCTCATGCTGTGGACCAAGGCCACAATATCATAATCACATACCGGAATAAGTAAAGAAATCGTCATCAGTATTACCCTGCAATAACCACTGCTAAATTACAATTTATTTCCAAATATAAAATGCCGGTGATTTTGGCAAAGAAATTGCAATCATTAATTTTGTCTGATATCCAATAATGTTATTTACATATGAAAAAATATTTCCTGTTTCTTTCCCTGATCATGATCGGCCTGCCTTTATTCTCTCAGGTCAGCGGGAATTATGAAATATCTGTTTCTGTTGCAGGATTAAGAGATTCAAGTATTTACCTTGCATATCATTTTGGTGATAAACAATATATAACCGACACAACCTTACTTGATAAAAATGGTAAAAGTTTGTTCTCCGGAAATGAACTTCTGCCTCAGGGTATATATATGATAGTACTTCCAGGAAGAAAATATTTTGAAGTTCTTGTTTCAAGAGATCAGGTTTTTTCTGTGTCATGTTCGTATAATGATTATTTTAATACTCTCATTTTTAGCGGATCTGTTGAGAATAATAATTTTCTTGCTTACCAGAAGAAGTGGAGTTCTCTGCAACAACAATCAGCATCTTTGAATAAAAGAATTCAGACCAATAAGGGGAATCCTGATTCGCTGAGAGTGCTGAGTGAAAAGCAAGGGCTTCATGAAAAAAGTATGAAAGCTTATTTGCTTCAGGTCTACAGTCAGAACAAGGATAATCTTCTGGGAGTACTTGTACGTTCAATGATGCCAATCGAACTCCCTGATTTTCATATTCCTCTCGCTGCCAGAAATCCCGACTCACTGCGATGGGTTGCCAGGTATAATTACAATAAAGATCATTTCTTTGATAATATAGACCTGACTGATGAAAGACTGTTAAGAACCCCTATATTGCAGGGGCGCCTGCAGGCATTTTTTTCAAATGTGGTAATCCAGTCAGCCGATTCAATCAATAAAGAAATAGATAAGATAATGACTATATGCCAGTCTAATCCAAAGGTTTATCAGTTTGTTGCCGTATTTCTTTTTAACCATTTCCGCAAAAGTGAAATAATGGGACATGATGCAGTAATTGTAAAACTTGCGGATGACATCTATCTCTCAGGGAAAGCTGATTGGGTTACAGATGAATTCCGTAACGATCTGAAACGTCAGGTAGACCTGCTACGTAACAATCTTATCGGAATGAAAGCCCATAATATGGTAATGGATTCTTTTAACGGGATTTTTGTTTCTCTGTATGACATCGAAAAAGAATTCACCATCCTGTATTTCTGGGAACCAAACTGTGGATTTTGTAAAGAATACACACCCAAACTTAGAAACTACTACGAAAAAGTACGTAACGATGACATTGAGGTTTTTTCTATCTGCACAACAAATAATAAAACAGAATGGACAAAATATATTCAGCAAAATAACCTTACAAGCTGGATAAACGGTTGGGATCCTGACAGAAGAACTCATTTTGATTTTTATTACAATGTGCAGGCTACACCTCTTATCTATATCCTCGATAAGGATAAAAATATTATTGCCAAGAAAATCTCTGTGGATGATGTGTCTTCATTTATAGATAGTTATAAGATGAATCAACGATAATTATCCCATATTTTTTCGTATCATTCTGAGCAGATCGAAAAGTGATGAACAGGAAAATGTTGATTCCGGAGTCACCAGTTCCCAGGTTCCCTCTAATGACTCAGGAGTTTTAATAAGGGGAATAATCTTTTTATCAGTAACAGAACATCCAATTCTATGAAGTGCTTTTTTTGTCCAGAAATACAACAAACCTTCTCCTTCAATATAAAAACTATCACCTGACCGGTCAGGAAGAAAGAAGGATGCGTCAGCGCGATTAAACTCCACAATCTCTGATTTGAAAAGCTTTTCAAATAGTCCTTTCAAAACAAGGTCTTCCGGAGCCCCTTCAACAAGTTTGTCATCAAGCATAAGCCATATCCGGTCAGCATGACTTAAAGCAATATTAAAATCATGTGTGGAGAATATAATTGTTTTTCCATCTGAAGCAAGATCGCTCAATAAATTGACTGCTTCGTATTTACTAATCACATCAAGAAAGGCTGTTGGTTCATCCATGATGAGTATATCTGTATCCTGAGCTACTACCCTGGCAATCATTGCCCTCTGCCTCTCTCCATCGGAAAGCTCTGAAATATACCTTTCTTCAAATCCTTTAAGTCCTGTTTTCTCTATTGAACGGTTTATTTCAAGAATTTCGTTTTCATCAATGCGACCTATCCAGTTTGTGTAGGGATACCTTCCCAAAGCAACAAGGTCACAAACTTTCATATTACTTACATTGACTATCTCTGTGGAAATATAACCTATCTTCTTTGCCAGTTCAACTTGTGAATAATCCGAAATATCTTTCTTATCTGCCCTGACACTACCTCCGAGAGATAACTGTAAACCTACTATGGTTCTCAATAAAGTGCTCTTTCCTATACCGTTTCTTCCAATCACTGCTACAAGTTCACCTCTCCTGGCTGAGGCTGTAAGAGGAGACGGTAATAAGGATGAACCATACCCTATCCTGAGAGAATCAATAGAAAGCATTATAGAATCATTTCTGTCCATCAACCAAGGCCTGATATTTTCTTATTATGTAATATTATCCACAAGACAATCGGTATTCCTATCAATGCGGTCACTGAATTTACCGGTATAACGCTTTCTGAACCCGGCAATTGTGATATTATATCACTCCCTAGCATCACAACAGCTCCTGTCAAAACTGTTCCCGGTAAAAGTATTTTATGATCGGATGTTCTGAACATATTACGTACTACATGAGGTATTGCTATTCCAATGAAACCAATAGGTCCGCAAAACGCCGTAACACTTCCGGCCAGTATACTTGTACAAGCAAATATTAAAGTTCTTGTTATTCTGACATTCATGCCCATACTGGAAGCATAATTTTCCCCCAGGTTTAAAGCATTCATCTTTTTTATCAGTGCAACACCTAACAGTAATCCTGTCAGGACTGCTATGGTCAGTACTTTCAACTGATCAGAGGACAGGTTGCCCAAACTGCCCATGGTCCAGATAACATAAGCTTTCAGCATAGTTTCATTACTGAAATACTGCATTATGCTAACCACGGCAGATAAACCACTGGCGAGCATGATACCTATGATAAGGATAGTCATTATATCCCGCACTCTGGTCGATATAAACATCATCAGGAGCATCACACTGCCTGCCCCTAGCCATCCTGAGATAACCAGAATCCAGCCACTTTGTTCCATCATACCTGAAGTGCCAGGACCTGAATAAAAGCCCAGAATCACCATAGCAACGCCCAGACTGGCTCCTGAACTAACTCCAAGAACATATGGACCTGCCATGGGATTCCTGAAGAGGGTTTGCATCTGAAGACCGCTAAGTGAAAGTGCCACGCCGACAAGAGAGGCAGTTATCGCTTTGGGAAATCTGAATTTGAAAATAATAGTAGAGATACTGCTATTGGCACCGGAAGTAAATAATTCAAATAAATCTGAAAATCTGATATATACCGATCCTAATATTATATCAAGAAAGAAAAATAAGATTAACAGACATCCAAGCAAAATAAAAATGTATGACCTGTTTCCCCGCTCATGCCACTTGTGTAAAGACTCCTTATAATATCCTGACTTTCTCATTCAGTTTTACTCTATTTTTCTGTAATAATAAAGCTCATGATCTACATACAATTCAGGATGAAGGATAGCAGCGATATCTTTAAGAATGAGATGAGGATTTATCGTTCCACTCTCCCAGTAATCATTCCCGCCGGCAGAAGATAATCTTTTATTATTATTGTACAGATTACCTTTTATAAAGGCTGGTATAGAGGCAAGTCTTGAATCAATTATTGGAATTTGTCTTTTTGAAACAGCACTTCCTGTATTCAGCCAGTAATCAGCATCAAGTGATCTGAGATAAACACTCTCAAGACCGTAAGGCATAGAAACTGATGAAATAGATTTCCCCCACAGATATTCTCCCCCCGCATCATTGATCAGGGTACTAATATATGAGTTTCCGGGAGATATGTACCATGTATCTCTAAAGGGAAGCCCAAGCATAACCTTTGGTCTGTAACAGGCATTAGCGGTAATCTCATTTTTATACTTTAGATACAGATCGGTAACAGATTTAAAAATAGAATCTGCGATTGCTTCTTTACAGTAAAGTGCTGCAAACAGTTTTATCCATTCTGCTTTGCCCAGTGGGTTTGTCTCAAGGTAATCAGCATTAAACATTATTTTAACACCGAGTTCGCGTATTTTTCCAACATATCCCGCTGATTCACTGCCGATACCATAAATCATTACAAGATCCGGCCTGATATTCAGTATCAACTCATTATTTAAACTGCTTTCGTAACCAACGTCTTTTATTAATCCATTCCGGGCATTACGTGAAAGAATACTGTCGTAAATAAATTCTGAACCTGAAACCCCTTTTATGCTATGCTCTGCCCCGAGAGATTTTATCATTGCCAGATGTGTTGTAGACATACAGACAATTTTTTGTACTGGAACATATATTACTGCTGATGTATCAGGAACAGAGATATTAAATCCTCTTTTAACAAGATAATAGATATTCTCAACATTATCAGCTCCCTGCCATGGATTTAAAATCCTCACAATAGTGCAACTATCCGTTCTGTGTATTGCAAATCGTTTTGCATAACTAACTATATTTTTATTGGCAATTAATCTGTATTCAGCTTTTATGCCTGATTCCCGGGAACAGGAAATAAGAACTGCCGTAATAAGAAAGATAGCTGTTGAAAAAACGTAGGTTTTCATTAATCAGTATTAGTACGTAATGAAAGGGAAAATAAAAATGATCTGCCTGGCTGCGGATAATACTCAATAGTCTGATAACGAACATCAAACAGGTTCTCAATTCTAAGAGACAGGTCTATAAGTAAACCGGAAAAATTCAGCTTTATTCCGCTGAGGAAATCATTAAGCATATATCCGTCAAGTTGTTCCGCATTATCCTGAGACGTAAATACATTCCCAACATAATCAGTCCTCCATATTGAATAGAAATTTGAGTAGCCGAAACGAAAAACACCGTTAGCCTGATTTTTAGGCACATATATTAATTGATTCCCACTAGTTTCAGGATCCAGGCTAACTGCATTAGTATATGAATAGTCTGCATTAATATGTATCTCTAATTTTCCTTCAGAATACTGATAATATGCTGAAGACTCCAGCCCGGAAGTATTCACTCTTCCTATATTTTGTGCAATCCACCATGAGAATTCAGGATGACTTTGCCATTGGATAAGATCTCTTATATAGTTTTTGAACCAGCCTAACTCAAACCCTGTATTGGAAGCAGAAGAAATTTTCTTTTTTAAATTATATCCCAGTTCATATGAAAAAGCATACTCATTTTTTAGATCAGGGTTACCACCCGGGTTCCAGTAAAGGTCATTCAATGAGACAATTTTTGAATTTCGGGAAGCATTTAATTTAATGAATTGTTCTTCATCGGGCAGAATTCTGTATTCTATTCCAGCTGATAAATCCGGAATGAGAAATCTGTCATTATCCAGTGTCTCTCTGACCAGTATGGCTGCTGCAAGTCGTTTGCCATTTTTTCTTTCAGCCGACAGTGTCAGGCTTGTATTGTTCCGTTTTTTGTTTTCCAGGTAATTGTTTGATTCTACCATATTCATCTCCTCATTAAAGATGATTTTTAATCTCGTGTATTGACCCAGTGATCTTGTGAGACCCGACTTAAAGACCATGGTATTTACTTTATTCGTGGATTCGAGAGAATAAGCTGTACTCAGGTAATTCATATCCGATCTCATCCAGGCAGCTGTCAGGAAATATTCATTTTTCCTTTTATAAACATCATAGTTTATAATAGTTCTGAAGGCATTATCATCTTGTTCTTCTCCTGAATAGCCGTAAAGAAGGGAACCGGGAAGATCTCTTTGTGTTGTCTGGTACCAAATACGGGCTGAAAGGATATTCTTTGATTTCCTGTAATAAATTTCCTGCATAAAATTTTTCTGCACTACCTGATTATGTTCTCTTGTTGCAATTATTGGTTCAGGTACAGCATATTCGTCTATGTATGGATAATTATTTTTTGAGTAAACGGCATAGGCTTTTGTGACTGACTGAAAATTATCGTTACCTGTATTCACTTTCAGAAGACCGGTATATCTTCCAAAGCTTCCGACTGCTGATGTTAATTCTGCTGTGGTATTGGATTCCCAGGAAGGTTCATTTTCAAGGTTAATAACTCCTCCTATTCCTCCATTACCAAGATCCATAGAAGCACCTCCAAAACATACCATCACATTATCCAGCATACCCGAAGGGATAAGTGAAAAATCGGATTGTCCTAACATGGGATCGTTAATATTGACACCATTCCAGTTAACAAGAGTGTGGCCTGCAGATGTTCCTCTGAATGAAGATGTTGCAGTTCCGCCAGAACCATAATGCTTAATATATAAAGGTGTTGAGCCGTTAAGCAAATCGGTAAGAGAATATAGGGAGTAATCCTTAAGTATTGTTTTATCTATCTCGAAGAATTTATATCCAGGCTGACCTGAGGAAATTTGTTTTGGGGTGATTTTAACATCATCAATTCTTATTGTATCATCAGTTAAGGATAATTGCCCATTGAGGGAGCTACATACCAAAAGTAATACTATAAGTGGTATTAACTTTATAAAAAGATTTTCATTCATCAGCATAATGGTTTTAATTAAACACTAGTTCCATTTTTCAGGATTACCATTATCAGGGCTGACAGGATTTAAGACAGGGATCATGAAGAAATCCTTCGCTTTTCTTCCCGAAAGCTATGAATATGGGGTTTCTGGCAGGTCTTCTGACTTATCCCGGTTTCATGAAGCCTTCCCATTCTCCGTAAGGTGAACAGTGGCAGGTTATCATTAAACCATCATCACGTCTCAGGTGATCGGGCATCACAGCAGCGGGTACTGTTACGGATTCTTACCGTATTCCCTTTTCATCGTAGTGTCCTAATCACTACGACACCAAAACATTTCAAATATACGACAAAAAAATATTGAAAAACCAATTATCTGTATTATGAAATATTAACAGGTGTTAATAACCAGCCTGCAGGAGGTTACAATAAATCATGAAAAGGGTATGACACAGAAGATAATAAATACGGTAAGACTATCTGTTAAATAGTGCCACAGGAATTCCGGATTACGAGTTCCGGCGAAAGGTTTACCTGGCGTTTATATTTACTCTTCCCGGCATTTTTTACTTCTGACCAAATCATATTGGCAGCTTTTGTAGAAATTGTTGCCAATGGTTTTCTGAGAGAAGTAACAGGAGAGAACATTAGATCAAAGCCTGTACCTTCTTCCATAGATATCACAGCTATATCCTGCGGAATTCGCAAATTCATTTGTCGGAGCAGTGACATAAGCGGATATACAAGGTCAGAATGAACCGAAACAAAAATTTCAGTACTGAAAGGTGGTCTGAGATATTGTTCAATCTTTTGAAAATCTATTTCATTACCCACAACAGATTTCTCTAGTTCAACAATTTCAATCCTGTTTATTTGTGCAGAAATCTCAAGAGAAGAAACAAGATCATTAATTAGT